>CALMWW010000020.1 GCA_937870835.1 uncultured bacterium | reverse complement strand
TAATTGTTTTAAAATTTGACATTTTTGCTTTTATTTGCTAATTTTATTACATAATTCAACATTACTAAAATATTATTATATTTTTAATTTTATTTTCTGAAAATCAGAAATAAGTTTATTTTTTATGCCGACAATTCATCAATTAATAAAGAAAAAAAGAAAACCAGTTAATAAGAAAACTGCGAGTCCGGCAATGAGTTTTGGATTTAATCCAATTAAAAATAGGCCCAAGGCTTACAATTCTCCTTTTAAAAAGGGTGTTTGCATGAAAGTATTTACCACTACTCCTAAAAAACCAAACTCAGCTTTGCGCAAAGTTGCCAGAGTAAAACTTTCTAATGGAATGGAGGTGACGGCTTATATTCCGGGCGAAGGACACAATTTACAAGAGCACTCTATTGTTTTGATTAGAGGCGGCAGAGTAAAAGATTTGCCGGGTGTTCGTTATCATATTGTGCGAGGAGCGTATGATTGCGCCGGCGTAGAAGGTCGTAAAAAAGAGAGAAGTAAATACGGCGCTAAAAAACCTAAATAATTATTATGGCCAAGAAAGAATTTCAAAAAAAAGTAATTTCGCCCGACCCTGTTTACAACGATATTACCGTGGCTAAATTTGTTAATCAGATTATGACCCGAGGGAAAAAAACTGTGGCGCAAAAAATAGTTTATGATTGTTTTAATATTATTAAAGAAAAAACCAATCAAGACCCCTTAGATGTTTTTCGTTTAGCTATTCAAAATGTTTCTCCAATATTAGAAGTTAAGCCAAAGAGAGTGGGTGGAGCTACTTATCAAGTTCCAATGGAAGTAAAGGGTAATAGAAAATTAAGTTTAGCTATGAAATGGATTATTGATGCGGCGCGTTCTAAAAAAGGAAAAGCAATGCGGGAAAAATTAGCTGACGAATTAATAGAAGCGGCTGAAAACAAAGGTGCGGCAGTAAGAAAGAAAGAAAATATGCATAAAATGGCTGAAGCTAATCGCGCTTTTGCCCATTTTGCATGGTAGTTTTATAAAAAACCTATTTTGTTTGTCAAAATAGGTTTTACTATTTTTTATATTGTATTATTTATTATAAATTATAATTTTTAAAAATTATGCCACGACAATATCCAATTGAAAAATATAGAAATATCGGTATTATTGCCCATATTGATGCTGGAAAAACCACGACAAGTGAGCGAGTTTTATATTACACAGGTATTTCTCATAAAATTGGTGAAGTTCATGAGGGGGCAGCAATTATGGATTGGATGGAGCAAGAGAGAGAGCGCGGCATTACTATTACCTCGGCAGCAACAACTTGTTTTTGGGTACCCGGAGATTATCTTAAAAAAGATAGAACTAACGAATATCGCATTAACCTAATTGATACCCCGGGACATATTGATTTTACGGCTGAAGTCCAAAGAAGTTTAAGAGTTTTAGATGGGGCAGTGGTAGTTTTTGATGGAGTGGCTGGAGTAGAGGCTCAATCCGAAACGGTTTGGAGACAAGCGGATAAATATAATGTGCCGCGTATTTGTTTTATTAATAAATTAGACCGGTTAGGCGCTTCCTTTGAAAAAAGTTTACAATCTATTTGGGATAAATTAACTCCTAACGCAGTAGCTGTTCAAATACCAGTGGGAGAAGAAGCAAACTTTGAACAAATTATTGATTTAATGGAAATGAAAATTATAAGTTTTCAGGGCGAAATGGGTAAAGAAGTAGTTAAAGAGGATTTGCCCGAAAATTTAAAACATAAAGCTGAAGAGTGGAGAAATAAAATGATTGAGAAAATCGTTTCCGAAGACGAATTAATAATGGAAAAATATTTAGAAGGACAAGAGATTTCTGTGGAAGAGTTGCGTAGTATTTTAAGAAAAGCGACAATTGCTTGCAAATTAGTGCCTGTTTTTTGCGGAAGTTCGCTTAAAAATAAAGGCGTGCAATTGGTCCTTGATGGAGTAATTTATTATTTACCAAGCCCGATAGATTTACCTCCGGTTGTTGGTACCGACCCTAAAGATGAGAATATTAAAATTGAAAGACACCCTAACGATAATGAGCCATTTTGCGCTTTAGCTTTTAAGGTTGCCACTGACCCATTTGTGGGAAGTTTGACTTATTTAAGAGCTTACTCGGGACAATTTAAGAAAGGTGGTTATTTGCTTAATACTAACACAGGCGAGAAAGAAAGAATTGGCAGGATTTTGCGAATGCATTCTAATGATAGAGAAGAAGTAGACGATGTTTATGCCGGTGATATTGTTGCGGTAGTGGGATTAAAAAATACATCTACTGGACACACACTTTGTGATGAAAAAGAGCCAATTGTTTTAGAAAAAATTGTTTTTCCAGAACCAGTTATTAATATTAAAGTTGAGCCAAAGTTTAAAGCTGACCAAGAAAAATTAGCTGTTTCTTTAAAAAAATTAAGAGACGAAGATCCAACTTTTAGGATGGAAACCAATCAAGAAACAGGAGAAATGATTTTATCGGGGATGGGAGAGCTTCATTTAGATATTATTGTAGACCGCTTAAGAAGAGAATTTGGGGTAGAAACAATAGTAGGAAAACCACAAGTTGCTTATAAAGAAACAATTGAAAGGACTGCCGAGGCAGAAGGCAAATATATTAAACAATCAGGAGGGCGTGGTCAATATGGACATGTAAAAATAAGATTAGAACCGCGAGACAGAGGAAGCGGATTTGAATTTATTGATGAAATTAAGGGAGGAGTAATTCCGCGAGAATATATTCCTGCCACAGAAAAAGGCATTAAAGAAGCTATGAGTAAAGGTGTTGTAGCAGGATATCCAATGGTAGATTTAGCTGTAGCTTTATTTGATGGTTCTTTCCATGAGGTTGATTCTTCAGAAATTGCCTTTAAGATTGCCGCTTCAATGGCTTTTCAAGATGGAGCAAGAAAGGCCGGCGCTTACTTATTAGAGCCAATTATGAAAATAGAAGTTGTGACACCAGCTAATTTTTTAGGAGATGTTATTGGAGATTTATCAGCGAGGCGTGGACAAATTGATGAAACAACCGACCGCGTTGGTTTAAAAGTAATTTACGCAAAAGTGCCATTATCAGAAATGTTTGGCTATGTTACTAATTTGAGGTCATTAACCGAAGGGCGGGGAACATCTTCAATGGAATTCAGTCATTATGAAAAAGTGCCTGCTAATATTGCTCAAGAAATTATTGAAGGAAAAAGGTCTTAAACTTAAACACGTTTTTATATTAATATTATTTAAAGATAAATATATTTATAATAAAAATTATGGATATTAATGAAATTAAAAAAATAATTCAAGAAGATAAGGCAAAGGTAATTATCATTAATGAGCAAGGTCCAAGTTTGGTGATTTTAGATTATACTGAATATTTAGCCTTAAAATCAAAAAAAGAGGCCGAATTAAATGACCAACCAAGTTTATTATCAAAATATAATGATTTAGAAATGTCAATAGACCAATCAGAACAATTTCCTGCTTCCGACAAAGAAAAAACCTTAAGATTAGAAGATTTACCGTTCTAAAGATTGACTTTTTAAAAATTTTAGGTAGAATATATATGTCAATTAAAACAGGTGTTTATTTATTTGTTTAAACTATTTATTAGATAAATAAGAAATAATAAAAAATATAATAATAATATAATAAAAAAATATGGCAGAAGTTTTTGAAAGAATCAAGCCGCATCTCAACGTGGGAACTATTGGACACGTTGATCACGGCAAAACAACCTTAAGCGCCGCTATTTTGCATTGTTTAGTTCTTAAGGGTGGTAGTGTTAAAGTTAAAACAGTAGATCAAATAGATTCAGCTCCTGAAGAAAAGGCGAGGGGTGTTACTATAAACATTTCTCATTTGGAGTATGAAACCGAAAAGAGGCATTATGCCCATATTGATTGCCCAGGACATGCTGATTATATAAAAAATATGATTACTGGAGCAGCTCAAATGGATGGAGCTATTTTAGTAGTAGCGGCAACCGATGGTCCAATGCCGCAAACCCGTGAACATATTTTATTAGCTAAACAAGTGGGGTTACCATCTATTATTGTTTTTTTAAACAAATGCGATATGGTTGATGATCCTGAAATGATTGATTTAGTAGAAGGTGAAGTTAGAGACCTTTTGAAAAAATATGGTTTTCCGGGAGATACTGTGCCAGTTATCCGCGGTTCAGCCTTAAAAGCATTAGAAGCTACAAATTTAGATGACCCGTGGGCGCAAAAAATTATTGAATTGACTAATCAATTAGATAATTATATTCCCGAGCCAGTTCGAGATACTGAGAAGCCATTTTTGATGGCCATTGAAGATGTCTTTTCTATTGAAGGTCGTGGTACAGTTGCAACTGGCAGAATTGAAAGAGGTGTTATTAATGCTAACGAAGAAGTTGAATTGGTGGGTATAAGACCAACCATTAAAACAACTGCTGTTTCTATAGAAATGTTTAATAAAAGTTTGACTCGTGGTCAGGCTGGAGATAATGTTGGGATTCTTTTAAGGGGATTAAAAAAAGAAGAGATAGAAAGGGGTCAAGTTTTAGCTAAGCCCGGAACAATTACTCCTCATACTGAATTTGAAGCAAAAATTTATGTTTTGACCAAAGAGGAAGGTGGTCGTCACACTCCGTTTTTCAGCGGATATAAACCTCAATTTTTTATCAGAACAGCTGATATTACTGGAGATGTTACTTTAACCGCTGGAACAGAAATGGTAATGCCGGGAGATACGGTTGATGTAACAGTAAAACTAATTGTCCCTGTGGCAATGGAAGAAAAATTTGGATTTGCTATTCGAGAAGGAGGTAAGACCGTAGGAGCGGGAACGATTACTAAGATTCTTAAATAGTTTTTAAATTTAGTTTAAAAATATGGCAACAACGAAAAAAACAGAAGAAAAGGCGCGTTTAAGGATTAAGCTTCGGGCTTATGACCATAAGGTTATTGATAAAAGTGCGCAGCAGATTATTGATATGGCTCTACGCAATGGTGTTAAAGTAGCTGGACCAATCCCTTTACCGATTGAAATTAGTAAATTTACGGTTAACCGTTCTACCTTTGTCCATAAAAATGCGCGAGAGCAGTTTGAGATGAGAATTCATAAAAGGATTATTGATATTATAAATCCTAATGCTAAAGTAGTGGACGCCTTAAAATCGTTGACTTTGCCAGCGGGAGTAGATACTGAAATTAAAAGCATATTATAAATTATTATTTTTCAAATTTATATTTATAAAAATTTCTCCGCTTTTTCATCCCTCTTCTATATTATAAGAAGGGGGTTAAAAGTGGAGAAGGAGATATTGTGACTAGCTTCTGGGCTGGCGCCCAGTTTTTTATTACCTGTTAAAATTATGAAATGTATTTTAGGAAAAAAAATAGAAATGACCCAAGTTTTTGATGAAAACGGAAATGTTGTTCCGGTGACTTTGGTTGCAACAGGAGATTGTAATGTTTTACAGGTAAAGACAAAAGAAAAAGATGGCTATGAGGCAATTAAAGTTGGATTTGAGGCCTTGCCCCAAAGGAAGATAAAAAAATCCGGTACTCCTTTTCGTTATGTAAAAGAATTTAAAACTGACATTTCTAATTTTAAGGTTGGTGATTCAATTAGCAATTCTATTTTTGAACCGGGCGATAAAGTTAAAGTTTCAGGAATTTCTAAAGGAAAAGGATTTCAAGGAGGTGTTAAAAGATATGGGTTTAGAGGAAAATTATCTGCTAGCCATGGAAATAAACATGAGCATCGAACAATTGGTTCGGTGGGTTGCGCAGTCCCAGCTCGTGTTTTGAAAGGGAAGAGAATGCCCGGACGCACAGGAAGCCAAAGGATTACTGTTAAAAACTTAGAAGTAATTGAAGTTGATAGAAAGAATCAGATAATAGCTATTAAAGGAGCAGTACCCGGTCGTCGCGGGACGCTTTTAGAGATTACTGCCTTATAATAAATTTATGAAAAAGGAAACTTCTAAAAAACAAAAAACTACGAAAGGGAAGAGCGCAATAAATGTTGCGGATTTGCCGAAAGAAATTTTTGATGTACCTATGAATCCAAATTTAGTCCACCAAATTCTTACTTCGCAATTAGCTAATCGCCGTCAAAACATTGCTCATACAAAAACCCGAGGAGAAGTAAGTGGCGGCGGTATTAAACCATGGAGACAAAAAGGAACTGGTCGAGCAAGACACGGTTCAATTCGTTCTCCTTTGTGGATTGGCGGCGGGACTACTTTTGGACCGCGTAATGATAAAATTTTAAGTAAAACTATTCCTCAAAAAATGAAGCAAAAAGCCTTATTTATGGTTTTATCTGCCAAAGCTAAAGATGGCTATATAATTATTACAGATGATGATATTTTTTTTGAAAAACCTAAAACCAAACAAGCTATAGAATTCTTGAATAAGCATTCAGTAAATGGGGAAAGTTGTTTAATTGTTCTTCCGAAAATTGAAAAAGATGTTATTTTGGCAATGCGTAATATTCCTCGAGTAGCAACTATTCAAGCTAAAGATTTAAATTGTTTAGATTTGCTTTCTTATAGATATGTTATAATTAGCCCGAAGAGTATTGCAGAAATTAAAAAAACATTTAAACAAATGATTAAAGAGTAAATATGGCAATTAATATTTTTAGAAAAAAACAAACCCAAGAGGGACAGACAAAAAAACAGGTTAAAGAAAAACAAATTAAAGAGGAACCGGTAAAACAAAAGGAAAAATCTGTTAATCAAGAGGTAAAAAAGAAAGAACCAGTTAAGACAGCAAAGATTTTGGGAGATAAAAAATTTGAAGTTTGGAAAATACTAAAAGCCCCTCATATTACCGAAAAAACATCTTTTTTAATGCAGGATAATTTTTATACTTTTGAAGTAATGCCCAAAGCCAATAAAGCAGAAATCAAACAAGCAATTGAAAGCGAATACAATGTTAATGTTGTTGATATTAAAATAATTAATATCCCAAGGAAAAAAGTTCAACGCGGTAAAATTATAGGACATAAAAAGGGGTACCGAAAAGCTTTAATTAAATTAAAATCCGGTCAAAAAATAGATATTATTACTCAATAAGAAGTAAAAATATGATTAGGAAACAACGATTAGACAACTTAAAAGTTTTAACCAAAAATAAAAAGCCTGAAAAAGCGCTTTTGGTTCGGATTAAAAAATGTGGTGGTCGAGGAAGAAATGGGCGAATTACGACTCGTCATCAAGGCGGCGGGGCAAGAAAACTATATCGTCTCGTTGATTTTAAGCAAGATAAAATTAATATACCAGCCGAAGTATTGTCTTTAGAATATGACCCCAATAGAACTGGTTTTATTGCTTTGATAAAATATGAAGATGGAGAAAAAAGATATATTTTAGCCCCTCAGGGTTTAAAAGTAGGTGATAAGATTATTGCAGCGGAAAAGGCTGAAGCAAAAGTTGGAAATAGGATGTGCCTCAAAAATATTCCTGAGGGACTGATGGTTTATAATATAGAATTAGAACCGGGAAAAGGAGGAAAATTAGCGCGTTCAGCTGGAACAGGATCAATAATATTAAAATATGACCAAGAATCTGGATATTGCAATTTAAAAATGCCTTCTTCAGAAGTTAGAAAAATAAAAGGAGAGTGTTTTGCCACTATTGGTTCGGTTTCAAATGAAGAGTACAGATTTATTCGTTGGGAAAAGGCTGGTAAAAGCCGCAAGAAAGGAATTCGTCCTCATGTTAGAGGCATTGCTATGAATCCTTGCGATCATCCTCATGGAGGGGGTGAATGCGGTGCTCCGATCGGTTTGCCTTATCCAAAAACACCATGGGGCAAGCATGCTTTAGGAGTAAAAACTCGCAAGAAGAACAAATGGACAAATAAATTAATTATTCAGAGAAGAGTTAAAAAGAAAAGAAAATAAGAAAAATTTAATAAAAATTATTAATAATAAAAATAGCGAGCTATAAATAAAGCAAAGCTAAATAAAAATAAATGTCAAGAAGTTTAAAAAAAGGTCCTTATATTGATGAGAGACTAATGTCTAAAATTAAAGGTTTAAGCCCGGATAATGCTCCAGTTATAAAAACTTGGTCGCGTTCAGCTACAATTGTGCCAGAAATGATAGGATTTATTTTTGGTGTTCATAATGGTAAAGACTTTATTCAAGTGCGAATATCTGAAGATATGGTAGGACATAAATTAGGAGAATTTTCTTCAACTACAAAATTTTCGAGGCATGGAGGAAAAATGCAAAAAGAACAAGAAAAATCTGCTGTGACTAAATCCGCTCCAGCAGAGACTAAATAATTTGAATTTATATGGCATTTGAAGCTAAATTAAAATATTTAAGAATATCACCGAGAAAAGTAAGATTAGTGGCTGATATGGTAAGAGGGAAAAAGGTTGATGAGGCTCAAACTATTTTAACATTTACTGTTAAAAAAGGAGCTCAACCGATTTTAAAGTTGTTAAATTCAGCATTAGCCAATGTAAAAAACAATGCCAAACAAAACACCGATAATTTAATTATTAGTAAAATAATAGTTAATGAGGGGCCAACCCTAAAAAGAATGATGCCGAGAGCAAAGGGTAGAGGAGATAGAATTATGAAAAGAACCTCTCATATTGTTTTAGTGTTAGATGAGGATAAAAGAAAAAACAAAAAATTAAAAATACAAAAAAAAGAAAACAATAAGAAAATTATTAAAAAAGAAACAAAAAAATAATTAAAATTATGAGTCATAAAGTCCATCCGAAAATTTTTAGAGTAAAAGGAACAGCTGATTGGTTATCGCACGGTTTTTATGGAGAAGCGCCGAAAAAATATCTTCAGGAAGATTTTATTATTCGTAATTTTTTGACCAAAAAGTTAAAAGATGCCAGTGTTGAGAAAATTGAAATTGAAAGATATAGTAATAAAATTATAGTATTAATTTATTCTGCTCGCCCCGGTATTATTATTGGCCGAGGCGGAGAAGGAGTGGAAAAGCTTAGAGCGCAACTATTAAAAGAAATTTTTAAGAAGGATAAATTAAGTTTAAAAGAATTAAACGATTTAAATAAAAGATTAAAAATAGAAATTAAAGAAGTGCCCAATCCATGGGTTTCAGCAGAATTAGTAGCGCAGTGGATTGCTCAAAAAATAGAGAAAAGAACACCCTTCAGAAAAACTATTAAACAAGCCATTGAAAAAGTAATGGCCAATAAAGCCGTTCAGGGTATTAAAGTGGGAGTTTCGGGTCGGTTAGATGGTGTTCAAATTGCAAGGTCAGAATGGCTTGAGAAAGGAAGATTGCCAAGACAAACTATCCGTGCGGATATTGATTATGCTTTAGAAGAAGCGCGTTGCACTTATGGTACGATTGGAATAAAGGTTTGGATTTATAAAGGAGATAAATTTGATTAATAAGATTAATAAAACGAATAAAAAATATGTTAGCTCCAAAGAGATTAAAACATAGGAAACATCAAAAAGGCCGTCGTATCAATCGGCTTTACGAAAGTCGTGGAACCACACTTAGTTTTGGCAGTTTTGGATTAAAAGCTATGGATGCAAAATGGATTACTGCTAATCAAATTGAAGCTGGCCGTCGAGCAATTATTAGATATTTAAGAAAGGGAGGAAAATTATGGGTAAGAGTTTTTCCAGATAAAGTAATGACTAAAAAGGGGCAAGAAGTTCCAATGGGAGGAGGTAAAGGTTCGCCCGATCATTATGTTTGTCCAGTTAGGCCCGGTAGAATTATTTTTGAATTAGAAGGTATTAGTGAGGCAGATGCGCGAGAAGCTTTGAGAAAAGCAGGAACTAAGTTGCCAATTAAGACAAAATTTATTAAAAATTAGTAAACTCCTATGAAAAGCAAAGAATTAACTAAAAAAACAAAAGAAGAGCTTTTAAAAGAGTTAGAGGATTTAAGGAATAAAATTAAGGAAATGAGATTTAAGCTTGCCTCTGGTGGATTAAAAAATGTTAAAGAATTAAAAGAAAGTAAAAAACAAATAGCGAGAATTTTAACCATTTTAAGAAATAATCAAATAGATAATTCAATTAATAAATAATTTTTATATAATATTTCAATTTTATGCCTAAGAAAGAATTACAAGGGATTATTGTTTCAGATAAAATGCAGAAAACTGTAGTAGTTAGAGTTGAAACATTAAAAGAACATCCTTTATATAGACGTCGTTATAAATCCCATAAAAAATATAAAGCTCATCTTGAAAATAAAAGCGATTATGCTGTTGGGGATAAGGTTTTAATTAGAGAAAGTCGACCATTAAGTAGAGATAAGCGCTGGGAAGTTATTAGGAAAATTTAAATATTAAAAAATAATATTCAAATATGATTCAAACAGAAACATTATTAAAAGTAGCCGATAATTCTGGAGCGAAAACTGCGAAGTGCATTCGTATTTTAGGTGGGACAAGAAAAAGATATGCTTCTTTGGGAGATATTATTGTAGTAGCAGTAAAAACTGCTGAACCAAGAAAGTTAGTAAAAAAACATCAAGTAGTGCGAGCAGTGGTTATTAGACAGAGACAGCCCAAACGCCGCAAGAATGGCACTTATATTAGATTTGATGATAATGCAATTGTAATCTTAGAAGGGCAATCAAAAGAACCAAAGGGAACTAGGATTTTAGGTCCGGTAGCAAGAGAGGTTCGGGAAAAAGGTTTTGAAAAAATAGCAGCCATGACTAAAGAATTAGTTTAATAATACTATGAAAATTAAAAAAAATGACCAAGTTTTAATAATTTCTGGAGATGATAAGGGCAAGAAAGGAAAGGTTTTAAAAGTTTCATCAAAAAACGGAAAAATTTTAGTTGAAGGAGTAAACTTAGTTAAAAAACATATTAAGCCTAAAAAATCTGGACAAAAAGGACAAGTTGTTGCTGTGCCTAATTTTCTTTCAGTTTCTAAAGTTAAAATCTTATGTCCAAATTGCGGAAAGGGCAGTCGAGTTGGCTATGAAGTAAAAGAAAAAACAAAAAATAGAATTTGTAAAAAGTGTGGGCAAAAAATATAAATTATATGGAAACTATAAAACAAAAATACGAAAATAAGGCCCTTCCTAAATTACAAGAAAAGTTTGGTTATAAAAATAAGATGGCGGTGCCGAAAATTACTAAAGTAGTAGTTAATATTGGGTTTGGAAAAGCGCTTGGACCAAAAACTCGAGATGAACAAAAAAAATATGCAGACTATGTGGTTAATAATTTAGCGCAGATTACTGGGCAAAAACCAGTTTTAACAAAAGCAAAAAAATCAATTTCTACTTTTAAGCTAAGAGAAGGCAATGAAATTGGCGCGAAAGTAACCTTACGGGGTAAGAGAATGTATGATTTTCTAGATAAATTAATCAATATAGTTTTGCCACGGTCTCGAGATTTTCGAGGAATTTCTTTGTCAACCGTAGACCAAGGTGGTAAAATGAATTTAGGGATTAGAGAACATATTGTTTTTCCAGAGATATCACCAGAAAAATCAATAATTATTTTGGGTTTACAAATTAATATTGTGACTAATGCTAAAACCAAAGAAGAAGGGTTAGAATTGTTTCGTTGTCTTGACTTTCCGCTCAAGAAAAGTTAATAATAAAATGTTTCAAAAAATAAATAATAAATTAAATAATAATTTCTTAAAAATTAAAATATAAACAAAATGCCAAAATTATCCCAAATAGTTAAATCAGCTAAAAAGCCAAAATATTCTTCTCGAACTGTGCGAAGATGTTTTCGCTGCGGTCGCAAGAGAGGATATATTAGAAAATTTGGATTGTGCCGTATTTGTTTTAGGGAAATGGCAAACCGAGGCGAGTTGCCCGGTATTAAAAAAAGTAGTTGGTAAAATAAAAAAACTATGGATCCAATCGCAGATATGATTAGTATTATTAATAACGCTCAAGCAATCGGTAAAAAACAGATTGTTATTTTTCCTTACTCTAATTTTAAGTTTGAGATTTTAGAATTATTAAAGCAAGAAGGCTTTCTTGGAGATGTTCAAAAAAAAGGGCGTTTAGCAAATAAAAAAATTGTAGTAGATTTGAAATATAATGAAGACAATAAGCCAACCATTACTAAAATTAAAAAAGTTAGTAAGCAAGGTCAAAGAATTTATGTTCCAGCTTCTAAAATTAAACCAGTTAGGTCTGGTTATGGAATTTCTATTATTTCTACTTCTCATGGCTTGATGACTAATAAAAAAGCAAAAAAACAAAAAGTCGGAGGAGAAATTATTTGTGAATTATGGTAAATATTAATTAATTATTTTATATGTCTCGTATTGGAAAAAGACCAATTCAAATATTAGATGGAGTGGAAGCAAAAATTGAGAATGGAATTGTAGAAGTTAAAGGACCAAAGGGAGTTTTGAAAATGAAGCCAATTTCTTCGGTTGATGTTTTAATTGAGGGGAATGAAATAAAAGTTGCTCCTAGGAATCTTAAAGAAAAAAACGCTAAAGCATTTTGGGGGCTTACGAGAACATTAATTGCGAATATGATAGATGGGGTTACTAAAGGATATGAGAAAAAATTAGAATTGAATGGAGTTGGTTTTAAGGCTAGAATAGAAGGAAAAGATTTAATTCTAGACCTTGGTTTTAGTCATCCAGTTAAAGTTGAAGCTCCTGATGGCATTAATTTTTTAGTTGAAAAAAATGTTATCACAGTTTCTGGAATTAATAAAGAATTAGTTGGTCAAACGGCAGCTTCAATTAGACGAATACGACCGCCTGAACCCTATAAGGGCAAGGGTATAAAATATCAAAATGAAATCTTAAAGAAAAAATTAGGCAAAAAAGCTGCCGGTGCATCCTAATTTTATTGAATTTATATATTATGTTAGCAAAACAAGAGAAAAAAAGAAAAAGACATAAAAGCATTAGAGCTAAAATTAAAGGTCAAGCCAAAAGACCTCGTTTGTGTGTTTTTAGAAGCAATAATCATATTTATGCTCAATTAATTGATGACGATAATGGAAAAACTCTTATTGCGGTTAAAGATACAGAATTAGAGAAAAAATTAAAAAATAATATTGAAATTGCTAAAGCGGTCGGCGTCTTATTATCAAAAAAAGCTCAGGATAAAAATATTAAAGAAGTAATTTTTGATAGAGGCGGATATAAATATCATGGTCGCGTTAAGGCGCTTGCTGAGGGCGCGCGTGAAGGCGGTTTAAAATTTTAATTTATGAAGAAAGAGCCAAGAAAAAAATTTGAAGAAAAAGGAAAAGAAGTGGTTAAAGATGAGTTTGAATCAAAACTCTTAGATTTAGCCAGAGTAACAAAAGTAACAGGCGGAGGAAAGACTCTAAGGTTTAGAGCTGTTGTTGCGGTAGGAAATAAAAATGGGAAAGTTGGATTAGGCACTTCTAAAGGATTAGATGTGTCTCAGGCGATAGATAAAGCTACTCGTTTTGCAAAGAAAAATATTATTACTGTGCCCATTGTTCAAGGCACTATTCCTCATGAAGTAGAAGCTAAGTATGGTCCGAGTAAAGTTTTATTAAAACCACAGCAAAGAGGCAGAGGATTGGTAGCGGGCGGAACAGTAAGAATTATTTGTGATCTAGCAGGTATTAAAGATATTTCTTCTAAAATATTAAGTCGGACAACAAATAAACTAAATAATGCAAAAGCAACAATGGTAGCCTTACAGCAATTAAAAGCAAAAAAGAAGGAGCCTTCTAATATAGTTTCAACAACGTTGATTGAAGCTGAAAAATAAAAAATGCAAATACACGAATTACAACCTAAAAATACTTTTGGTAAAAAAAAGCGCGTTGGCCGGGGCGGGAAAAAGGGTACTTATTGCGGAGTCGGTGGCAAGGGTCAAAAGGGGCGCGCGGGTTCAAGGATGAAACCCTTAATTAGGGAATGGATTAAAAAATATCCTAAATTAAAAGGATATAGATTTAATATCTTGAATGAGCCGGCTATACCAGTAGATTTATCTAAAATTGAAAGTAAATTTGAAAGCAATGCTATAATTAATCCTAAAAATTTGGCTGATAAAAAAATTATTCAATCTAAAAATGGAAAATTGCCGATAGTTAAAATTACAGGAATGGGAAATATTAGTAAACCTATTATTATAGTAAATTGTAAGGTTTCTAAAACAGCGCGGGAAAAAATAGAGAAAGCGGGGGGAGAGATTAAGGAGTCTTTAAAAAAAGAAAAGGTGTTATCAGTTAAAGACAAGGGATTAAAAGAAAAACCTAAAAAGGAAAAGTAAAAAAATAGCTTTATAAATAAAATTTAAGTAGCCAATGTTTTTAGATAAATTTTTTGAAATTATAAAAGCCAAAGAATTAAGAAATAAAATTTTGTTTGTTTTGGGTATTTTTTTAGTTTTTAGAATAATGGCTAATATTCCAGTGCCCGGAATAAATACTCTTAAAATATCTAATTTTTTTACAAATAATCAATATTTAGGAATGTTAAATTTATTCAGCGGTGGAGCTTTAGATAAATTTTCTATTGTAATGCTTGGATTAGGACCCTATATTACTGCGACAATTATTTTTCAGCTTTTAACAATGATTTTCCCGCAATTTGAGAAACTTTATAAAGAAGAAGGAGAAGAAGGCCGTCAAAAATTTAATCAATATTGCCGAATTGCTGCTGCTCCCTTAGCAATCCTTCAGGGGTTTGCTATGTTTGCTCTTTTGAAAAATCAAGGAATGATAACAGGCAATATTTCTCCATTAGTTTATATTACCGCAATTTTAACTATCACCGCTGGCTCAATGATTATGATGTGGCTCGGAGAATTGATTTCTGAGAAGGGAATTGGCAATGGGGTCTCTTTATTGATTTTTGCGGGTATTGTTTGTGATTTTCCAAATAATGTCCAGTTGATGCTTAGGAGTTTGGGGAGCACTCCCATTATCTCTTATATTCTTTTCTTTTTGGCCTCTTTGTTGATAATTGGAGTAGTGGTGTTTGTAAATGAAGGCCGTCGCAATATCCCAGTTTCTTATGCTAAACGAGTTAGGGGCAATAAGCTTTATGGCGGAGCTTCTACTTACCTTCCTTTAAATATTAATCCAGCTGGAGTAATACCTATTATTTTTGCTATTTCTATTTTAATGATACCCGGCTTATTGGCTTCAGTATTTAAGTGGACGGCCATAGAACATTTTTTACAAAATCAATGGGTTTATGGAATTCTATATTTTGTTTTAGTTTTTGTATTTACTTTTTTTTATACTGCTGTTACGTTTGACCCAAAAAGTATTTCTAATAATCTTCAAAAGTCAGGTGGCTTTGTGCCGGGTATTCGACCAGGCGAAGCTACCGCTGCTTTTATTAAAAATATTTTAAATCGGGTTTTAGTTCTCGGGGCAACATTTTTAGGGTTGATTGCAGTTTTACCATCAATTATCCAAGGACTTACCAATGTCAGTCAATTTAATTTTTTAATTGGAGGAACTTCTCTTTTAATTTTGGTTTCTGTAGCATTGGAGACAATGAAACAACTAGATGCTCAATTGGAAATGCTTCATTATGAAATTTAATTTTTAATTAAATCAAAGCAATTGTTTAGATTTACTAATAAACCAAGCTAAGGTTTTATTTTTATTTAAAAAGTATTATACTGTAGTCAAGCACTTTATTAGAAATACTTTAAAATATTTTTTCAAAAAATATTAAATTAAATTTTATGGAAAATAACCCCCTTATTATTATATTATTAGGAAAATCTGGCTGTGGCAAAGGCACTCAAGTTAATTTATTAGTGAAAAAATATGGATTAGATTTTATTGGTAGCGGAGACCTTTTAAGAGAACGAAAGAAAGAGCTAGATTTTACTGGCGTTAAAATATCAAATGTTATAGACAATGGCGGAATTGTGCCAACACCGGTAATTTTTAGTCTTTGGATGGATAAGTTAGAAGAATATAAAAAGAAGAATATCCAAGGATTAATTTTTGATGGGTCTCCGCGAAAAATATTGGAGGCTTATTTAATTGATGAAGCCTTAGGGTGGTATGAATGGGATAAAAATATAAAAGTAATTTTAATAGATATTTCTGACGACGAAGCCCTAAAAAGAATTGAATTAAGAAAAGTTTGCTTAAATTGTAAGGCGATTATTTCTAATGCCGAAGAATTAAATGGAAATATTGAATTTTGTCCTAATTGTGGAAATAAATTAGAAAAAAGACCAGACGATCTTCAAGAAGGAGTTTTGAAGAGATTAAATTGGTATAAGGCCGAAGTTGAACCAGTAGTTGAATATTATAAAAAAGACAATCGTTTAATTACTATTAATGGAGAACAATCTATTGAAAAAGTTTTTGAGGATATCGTCCGGGCTATTGAAGGAATATGATAAAAAATACAATTTCAATTAAAACCGAAGAAGAGATAAAAGTAATGCGATTGGGCGGTAAAAAATTAACCGACATTATTGACTTTTTGGGCAGTTTAGTAAAGCCGGGAGTTTCAGCCGAAGAATTTGAAGCCACCGCAGAAAAATTAATTAGAGAAGCTAAGGGGCGTTGTAATTTTAAAGGTGAAGATGGATTTCCATCCTGCTTATGTTTTTCGGTAAATGAAGAAATTGTGCATGGCGTGCCACAAAATAAAATTTTGCAGGTTGGTGATGTGGTTTCATTAGATTTAGGTATTTTTTTTCCCTTAAATGTTTTTTTAAAAGATATAGATTTAAAAAAATATCCTAATTTAAAGGAAGGATTTCATACCGATATGGCAAGGACTTATTTTGTTGGCGAAACTGACCCGGAAATACAACGTCTTGTAAGAGTTACAAAAAAAGCATTAAAAAGGGGAATAAAAAAATGCAAGCCGGGAGTTACTTTTGGAGATATTGGAGAAACAATCCAAAGGTATATTGAGAGCCAAGGATTTGAAATTGTTTATGAATTATGCGGGCATGGGATTGGCAAAGAATTACACGAAAAACCAGATATTCCCAATTATGGACAGAGACATACGGGCGAAAAACTAAAACCCGGAATGGTTTTTTGTCTTGAACCAATGCTTACTTTGGGAAGCGGCAAGATAAAAAAAAGAGGAATGACTTATGTTTCGGCAGATGGTTCACCAGCCGCGCATTTTGAAGATATGGTAGCAATTACTAAAACTGGAGCTATTGTTTTAACCGACAGATAAATTTATATTTAATAGAATGGTATTAAATAATAATTTTTTAAAAAATAAAATAAATGTATAAATTAGTAATTGTTCGTCATGGGGAGAGTATTTGGAATAAAGAAAACATCTTTACTGGGTGGACTGATGTGCCTTTATCAGATTTAGGCCGAGAGCAAGCTCAAAAAGCAGGACAAACCTTAAAAAAAGAAGGCTATATTTTTGATCTAGGATATACTTCAGTTTTAAGCCGGGCTATTGAAACTTTGGAGATTATTTTACAAGAAATGAATTTAAAAATTCCGATAATAAAATCGTGGCGCTTAAATGAACGGCATTACGGCGCCCTACAGGGCTTAAATAAGGATGAGATTAGGAAAGAATATGGAGAAGAAAAATTCAAAGAATGGCGTCGTAGTTATGCGGGGAGACCCCCAGCTTTAACAATTGATGACAAAAGATTTCCCGGAAAGGACCCTCTTTACATTTCATTATTACCAGATGAATTACCATTGACAGAAAGTCTAAAAGACACAGAAGATAGAGTAATGCCTTATTGGAATGAAGAGATTAAACCGAAAATATTAGCCGGTCAAAGAATTATTATCTCAGCGCATGGCAATAGCTTGCGAGCCTTAGTAAAAAATATAGAGAATGTTTCCGAAGACGAAATTCCAAATGTAGAAATTCCTTTAGGCCGCCCTTTAATTTATGAATTTGATGATAATTTTAATTTAATTAATAAATTTTATCTTTAAATAATTTTTGGCAATAATGATAGTTGACTGATAAAATAGATGTGCTATAATTTTTGGCAATATGGATATATTAAGTGAGCGCCAATACGAAATTTTGAAAGCCTTAATTGATGAGTATATTAGGACAGCAGAACCTATTAGTTCTGATTTTTTGGCTCAAAAATATAATTTTGGATTATGTTCCTCAGCGATTAGAATTGAAATGCAGCTTCTTAATAAATCTGGATTTTTAGAGCAACCTCATACCTCTGCTGGCCGAGTACCAACCGATAGAGCTTATAGATTTTTTGTAGATAATTTTTATAAACAAAGAATAGAAAAAAATTTAATTGAAGAACTATCGCAAAATATTAGCAAAAAGAATAATGATTATTTTGAATTATTTAATCAAATTGCTAAATTTTTAGCCGATGCTTCTTCTAGTTTAGTTGTTATTCATTCATTGAAACGGCCTGTTTCTTGGCAGCAAGGATGGGAATCAATTGCAAGGGAGCCTGAATTTAAAGACCGTGATTTTGCAATTAATTTATTAAATTTTTTAGATGATTTTGAGGAGAAAATTGAAAAATTTAAGCCGCAAGAAATGAGTATTTATATTGGCCGCGAAATTCCGACCCCAAAAGCGCGAGACCTAAGTTTAATCTGTTCATTTTCTTCTGTTTTAAGTAATGATATTTTTATTTCTATTATAGGACCAAAAAGAATGAATTATAATCGTAATATTAATTTAATTTATACTATTAATAAATTCTTAAAAGATAATTTATAATTTTAATATAATAATATGGCTGAATTAAAAAATAAAAATAATGATAAAAACATAGAAAAAGAACAAAAAGAATTAAAAGAACTTAAAAAATTGGTTGAAGAATTAAAAAATAAATTTGTTCAATCCGAAAAAGAAAAACAAGATTATTTTGCTGGCTGGCAAAGAGAAAAAGCAGATTTTATAAATTATAAAAATAAAGAATTAGAGCGATTAAAAAATGTTTCTGAGGTAGTAGAGCAGGATTTAATTTTAAGTATTTTGCCAGTATTAGATAATTTTAATAGAGCCGCTAAGGCTATTAATGGGGAGAAGCAGCAAGACCAAAATATTAAAGGATTATTGATGATTAAAAATCAATTAGAAGATGTCTTAAAAGAAAAGGGAATAGAGCCACTTCAAAGATTGGGAAAAAAATTTGATCCCAATTTAGATGAAGTATTAGAGGCTATTTTAAGTGAAGAATTTGAGCCAGACATAGTGATTGAGGAAATAGAAGCTGGTTATACTAAAAATGGAAAATTAATTCGGCCTGCTAAAGTTAAAATTTCAAAAAGATAATTTTAGCACTCTTGACATTTGATTGCTAATTTACTAAGCTTATTAGTACATAAAAATATCATTGTATAATAATAAATAAAATTAAATAAAAATATGGCAAAAGTATTAGGTATTGATTTAGGTACTGCAATTACAAAATATGCTTCTATTATTAACGGGGAACCGAAAGTTTTAGAAAATCGGGAAGGTTCAATTTTGACTCCTTCAGTGGTAGCTTATACTAAAAGTGGAGAAATAGCTGTTGGCATTTTGGCGCAACGACAAGCTATTACCAATCCAAAAAATACAATTTCAGGAGTTAAAAGATTTATTGGCCGTCGTTATGCTGACCCAGAAGTACAAAAAGAATTAAAATTATTAAGTTATGAAACCAGAGAAAGAAGTGATGGCGGAATAGAGGTTAAAATGGGAGACAAATGGTATACCCCGATTGAAATTTCTTCAATGATTTTACAAAAGGTTAAAGCTGATGCACGAGAAAAATTAGGTGAAGATATCACCAATGTAGTAATTACATGTCCAGCTAATTTTGATGATTCACAAAGAAAAGCCACGATGGCTGCGGGAGAAATTGCAGGTTTTAAAGTGCTTCGCGTTATCAATGAACCAACAGCAGCAGCTTTAGCTTATGGTTTTGGCAGAAAGGAATCTCAAAAGATATTAGTTTATGATTTTGGAGGTGGTACTTTTGATGTAACAATTTTGGAAGTTTCTCCAGATGTCGTAGAAGTATTAGCTACGGGCGGAGAAGCTCACTTGGGAGGCAATGATTTTGACCAAAGAATTATTGATTGGCTTTTAAGTGAGTTTAAAAAAGACCAAGGCATTGATTTATCAAAAGATAGTTTAGCTTTACAGAGATTGAAAGAGGCAGCAGAGAAAGCTAAAACCGAATTAAGCAGCGCCCTAGAAACTAATATTAATTTACCTTTTATTACATCAGATGCAAATGGGCCAAAACATTTAGAGTATAAAATTACTCGCGCTCAATTTGAGGGAATGGTAAAAGACTTAGTGGAAAAATCAATTGAAAGAGTAAGACAAACATTGGGCGAGATAAAATTAGACAAAAGCGAGATTAATGAAGTGGTTTTAGTGGGAGGAACAACCCTAATACCTTTAGTAAGGCAAATGGTAAAAGATTTTTTTGGAAAAGAACCGAATAAATCTATTAACCCAGAAGAAGTTGTGGCTTTGGGGGCAGCTATCCAAGCTGAAATTTTGACTGCCAAAGAAGAGGGTCGTACCCCCGAAGGAGATATAAAGAGTGTCTTATTATTAGATGTTTTACCATTATCTTTGGGGATTGAAACTTATGGTGGAGTAAATACGATAATGATACCTAAAAATACAACTGTTCCTACAAGCAAGTCGCAAATATTTTCTACAGCAGCAGATAATCAAACCTCAGTAGAGATTAATGTTTTGCAAGGAGAAAGGCCAATGGCTAACGACAATCGTTCTTTAGGAAAATTTATTTTAGAAGGCATTGCGCCTGCTCCTCGAGGGTTGCCCCAAATAGAAGTTAAATTTGATATTGATGCAAATGGTATTTTGACGGTTACGGCTACTGATAAAGCTACGGGCAAAACACAATCTGTTAAGTTGCAGGGAAGTATTGGTTTATCAAAAGAAGAAATTGAGAAAATGAAAAAGGAAGCAGAACTGCATGCTGTTGAAGACCAAAAGAAAAAAGAATTAATTGAGGTTCGTAATCTTGCCGATAATCTTATTTATCTTTCTGAGAAGTCATTGAAAGACGCAGAAGGAAAAATAACGCCAGAACTTAAAACCGAAATAGAAACCAAACTTAATGAATTGAAAAAAATTAAAGATGGTGATAATATTAATGATATAAAAGCAAAAAGCGAAGAACTTTCGCAAGCAATTCAGAAAATTGGAGAACAGGTCTATAAACAACCTGCTGGCGAACAGCCTAATCAACAAAACAATCAACAACCTACAGATTCAAAAGAGCCGCCCGAAGCTGAAACCGAAGAAGATAAAGGCAATAAATAAAGTTAAGGAACGGCAAAATCAAAAAATGATTTTGCCATTCTTATTTTCAAATGTCAAAAGATTACTATAAAATATTAGGGATTTCTAAAGATTCTACCCAAGACGAAATAAAAAAAGCTTATTATAAATTAGCTCGGCAATATCATCCTGACAAAGAGGGAGGAGACGAAGAAAAATTTAAAGAGATTAACGAAGCTTATCAAGTTTTGGGAGACAAAGAAAAACGGACCCAATATGACCGATTGGGAAGTAATTTTGATTTTAATAATTCTGGACAAGGGGCTAGTGGATTTGGCGGTTTTGGTGGATTTGGCAATCGAGGAGCAAATGTGAATTGGGAAGATTTTATGGGCAATTTTGGAGATTTAGAAGATATTTTTGAAATGTTTGGAGGTGGTTTTGGCGGGGGATTTAATGCAAATAGAGCTAAAGATGCTGACTTAAAAAGGGGAAGCGATATAGAGGTTCAATTAGAATTGCCGCTAGAATCTATTTTACAAGACCAAGAAAAAGAAATTTCAATTTTAAAATATGTTCGTTGTCCGCGTTGTGATGGGAATGGAGCTGAGCCAAATACAAAAATAAAAGAATGTTTTACTTGTCGAGGGACTGGCCGGGTGCAGCAAATGCATAAAACAATTTTAGGAACCTTTACGCAATTTGCAGTTTGTCCAGAATGTAAAGGGGAGGGCTCTAAACCAGAAACGCCTTGCAATGTTTGTCATGGTGAAGGAAGAATTAAAAAAGAAGATAATTTAGTAATTAAAATTCCTGCTGGTGTTGACAATGACCAAGTAATTAAGGTAAAAAGAAAGGGTGATGCCGGGAGACGAGGAGGAGAGTCAGGTGATTTATATATTCGTATTTTTATTAAACCTCATTCTTTATTTGAGAGAAAGGGTGATGATGTTTATTTAACGCAAAAAATTCCTTTCACAACTGCAACACTAGGAGATAAAATAAAAATTCCCACATTAGAAGGAGATAGTTTAATTTTAAAAGTTCCGGCTGGGACGCAGTCCGGCACTGTTTTAAAAATTTCTAAACGAGGTATTCCTCATTTTTCAGGATTAGGCCGAGGAAATCTATATGTTAGATTAAATGTGGATATTCCTCAAAAATTAAACAAAAGACAAAAAGAATTATTAGAAGATTTAAAAAAAGAAGGCCTATAATTAAATTTTCAATTAGCGGAGTTATGATTTTGACATAACTTATCGCTTTTGCCCCAATAGCTCAGTTGGTAGAGCAACAACCTTTTAAGTTGAAGGTCACAGGTTCGAGTCCTGTTTGGGGCACATTATATTGTTTAATCTTTTTTAAATATAGGACTTGAAGGCGTAAGGCGCCGACTGGACGGGCTTGTCCGGTCTTGATGATTTTTGTTTTTAACGCAATTAAAGCCGAATTAAACCATCATTTAAAAACCAATTGCGCGTTTACATGCCAAACTGAACGCTCGGGCGGTTAAATCTGACGATTGGCTTTACGGTGTTGTTGGTATTGACAATTCTTCAGTGCCAAATATTGCTGTGACTAGTAATATCTTCAATTTTCGGAATTGTGCTAATCGTTTTTGACTTAACGATTTATCTATGTGAAAAATTTGCTCATCAAAAAATGAAAAACTTGATGAGTTTTATTGTTTTACTGATTGTCTCATGGTATAATCAAAAACAAAAGAATAGTATTGCCATAAATAATAAACCTGCTTTAAGAGTTGAGATTGATTTGTTAGAGTAGGAAGAAAGTTTCAAATTCAAATTAAAAATATAATAATAAAATAATTAAAAATAAAAATTTATGCGACTAACTAACAAAATTGCAATTATTACTGGGGCTGGTTCTGGTATTGGTCGAAGTATTGCTTTAGCATTTGTAAGAGAAGGAGCTAAAGTAGTAGTAGCAGATTGGTCTGAGGCCGGGGGGACAGAAACAGTAGAATTAATAAAACAGGAAAATGGAGAAGCTTTATTTGTTAAAACCGATGTAAGTAAAACCGTTGATGTTGACAATATGGCTAAAATTTGTTTAGACAAATTTGGTAGAATAGACATTTTAGTTAATAATGCTGGTATATTTAGGACTTATAATTTTCACGAAACCCCCGAAGAAGACTGGGATAAAATAATTAATATTAACTTAAAGGGTATATTTTTATGTAGCAAGAGAGTAATTCCAGAAATGCTTAAACAAGGACGAGGTAAAATAATAAATATGGCCTCTATTGCTGGATTAGTTGGTTTTGAACAGAGCGGCGCTTATTGCGCTTCTAAAGGTGGAATAATTGCCATGACTAAAGAAATGGCCTTAGAATACGCTTGTCAAAAAATTAATGTTAATTGTGTAGCGCCCGGTGTTATTCAAACTGCAATGACTAAAGATATGTTAATAGATTCAAGCGCGCGCCAAGCTATGGAAAAATCTACTTTGTATCCTCGTTTAGGTGTGCCAGAGGATATTGCTCAAGCAGTTGTTTATTTATCCTCTGAAGAATCAGATTTTGTGAATGGTCATACTCTTGTGGTTGATGGTGGGTGGACAGTTAAATAAAAGTTTAAATAAATTTATTAATTAATGTTTAGGGACAAATCCCTAAATATTGATTTTAAAATATTAATAAGCGAGATTAGTACAGGGGTAGTACATCTGCTTCCCAAGCAGAAGGCGCCGGTTCGATTCCGGTATCTCGCTCTTATTTATTTTTATATTAATAAATATGAATTTTTGTATACTTACCTATGGTTGTAAATTAAATCAAGCTGATTCAATAATTATAAAAACTTTACTTTTAGAATCTGGCTTTAAAGAGTCTCCCTTGGAGGAGGCTAATTTTGTAATTATTAATACTTGTGGAGTAGTAGAAAAAACGGAACGAAAAATATTGAAGCAGGCTATTCAGTTAAAAAAACAAAATAAAAAAGTTATTTTAACAGGCTGTCTAATCAGTATATATGGTTTTAATCAGGGAGTTGATTTTTTGAAAAATTTTAATAAAGTGGCTGATGCTTTTTTGGGAGTAAGAGATATTAATTTAATTGTTCAAGCGGTTGAACATATTATGAGTAGCCAATTATTTATAGCCATAAATGGAAAAAATTTTAATAAAGCCAAAATAAAAAAAATAGAAGATTGGACACCCCAAAGCACTTCTGCAATTGTAGCCATTAGCGAGGGTTGTTTGGGGAGTTGCAGTTATTGCGCCACAAAATTAGCAAGAGGAAAGCTTTGTTCATATAATTTGCCAGATATTGTAAAAGAGATAAAATCAAAATTAAATAAAGGGCATAAAGAAATTCAATTAACAAGTCAAGATTTGGCAATTTTTGGACTAGATGAAAAAAATCATCAACAAAGATTGCCCGAATTAATGAATTTGATTAGCAAATTAAAAGGTGATTTTTTGGTCAAATTAGGAATGATGAATCCAAATCATTCTAAAAATATTTTTAAAGATTTATTAAAAGAGTTAAGCTCAGAAAAATTTTACAAGTTTTTACATATTCCCTTACAATCTGGAAGCGATAATGTTTTGAGAGCAATGCGGCGAGGATATCAAACTAAAGATTTCATTGAATTGGCTGAGCAATTTAAGAATAAATTCCCAAATGGTGTTTTAGCGACAGATATAATTGTTGGACATCCGGCAGAAACAGAAAAAGATTTTCAAAAAACCATATCTTTAATTAAAAAAATAAAGCCAGATATTTTACATATTTTTAAGTTTTCTAAAAGAAAAGGGGCGTCTGATTATGAGTTAAAAGATATGCCCGATAGGATAAAAAAACAACGTTCTCGTTTTTTAAATAATATTTTTCAAGATTATAATCTTAAAAAAAATAAGAAATTTTTAAGAACAGAACATGTAGTTTTAACTGTGAGAAAAGATAAAGATGGATATTTGGGGCGTACTATGGATGGACGGGCTGTAGTTTTTAAAAATGGTCAAATGGGCGAATTTAAGAAAGTAAAAATTAAGGATTGCCGTTGGAATTATTTAATTGGAGAATAAATTGGAAAATATTTTGAATTTATGGTATTTTAATATATAATATAAATATGAAGATTTTAACGAGAAATACAATCTGTATTTTTTTAATGGCGCTTGCTTTTTGGGGAGGGTTTCTTTTAAGCAATTATTTAAACGAAAAAGAATCTTTAACCATACAAACTGCTTTTGATGGTATGGATTTAGGATTAATGAAAAATGTTTTAGACGCTACAGTGAAAAATTATGTTGACCCTCAGAAAATAGATAAGAAAAAATTAACTTACGGGGCAATTAGTGGCATGGTAAAGTCAATCGGTGATCCCTATACAGTTTTTTTTAATCCCGAAGAAGCAAAAGAATTTAGAGAAGATGTTTCCGGCAAATTTAGCGGTATTGGTGTACAGGTTGGTGAAAAAGATGGAAAAATTAAAGTTGTTGCTCCTATAAAAGGCACACCAGCCGAACGAGCAGGAATTTTAGCCGGAGATATTATATATGAAGTAGATAACAAGCCGATTGCTGATTTAACTATTGACCAAGTTGTAAGCTTAATAAAAGGACCCAAGGGAACTAAAGTAGTAATTAGCATATTAAGGGGCAAAAGCAATGAAATTAAAACATTTAATATTATCAGAGATGAAATTGTATTGCCTTCAGTAGATTTAACCATTAAGCAAACATCTCAAAATAAAAAAATTGCAATTTTAACAATTTATCATTTTTCAGACACAGTAGTGCAAGATTTTCAAAAAATTGCTAATGAAGCTTTAACTCAAAATATTGATGGTATAATTTTGGACTTAAGAAATAATCCGGGCGGCTTATTGGATCAGACTATTCAGGTAGCAGGCTGGTTTTTGCCAGAAAATGATGTAGTGTTAATAGAAAAAGACCGCCATGATCAAAAAGCTGTCCATTTTGCCAAAGGCCCTGCTTTATTAGCCAATATTCCCACCGTAGTTTTAGTAAACGAAGGAACTGCTTCAGCGGCTGAAATTTTAGCAGGTGCCTTGAGAGATAATCGTCAAATTGATATAATTGGAACAAAGACCTTTGGAAAAGGATTAGTGCAAAAAGTAATGGATTTAGATGATGGTTCGGCTTTAAAGGTTACAGTAACCAAATGGTATACTCCGAAAGAAGAAATAATTCAAGGTATAGGCATTAAACCAAGCATTGAGGTGCTATTGACGGAAGAAGATCATGAAAACAATAACGATACTCAACTTAAAGAAGCCTTAAAACAAATAAATAAAATTATTATAAAATGAAAGTAATCTTATTAAAAAATGTACAAAATTTAGGAGTTCGCAATGAGATTAAAGAAGTGCCGGCTGGTTACGCCAATAATTTTTTAATTCCTAAAAAATTAGCTATTGCTGCGACCAAAGAAACAATAGCTCAATTAGAAAATCAATTAAAAATAGAGGAAATGAAAGCAGAAGAAAGCTTAAAAGAAGTTGAATCCTTAGTGGCTAAATTAGATGGCCACGAGATTATAATTCCGGTAAAAGTTGGGAAAGAAGGGCAGGTATATGAACCAGTTACAAAACAAAAAATTGCTGATTACTTAAAAAAAGAAGGGTTTGAGATAGGGAAAAATCAAGTTGTTTTAGAGAATTCAATTAAAGAATTGGGAGAATTTAATGTAAAAATATCTTTTGAGCACAATTTAGAAGCAGAAATTAGATTAATTATTGTTGAGAAAGAAGAAGAAATTTAAATAATTATAAATTTTTATTAATAAAATTTATGCCTTATTATATTTTTGTAGCCGGAGGAGTGATGTCGAGCGTAGGCAAGGGGGCGGCGACAGCTTCAATTGGAAAAATTCTTCAGAATATGGGTTTTAAAGTCACAGCTTTAAAAATTGATCCATATATAAATATTGATGCAGGAACAATGAATCCAATTGAACATGGTGAAGTTTTTGTAACTAATGATGGAACAGAATGCGATCAAGATGTGGGTAATTATGAAAGGTTTTTAGGCATAGATTTATCTACGGAAAATTATTTAACTACCGGTCGAGTTTACCAAACTGTTATTGCTAAAGAAAGAAATCTTGATTTTAATGGAAAGTGTGTGGAAGTAGTGCCAGATATTCCAAATGAAGTAATCTATCGCATTAAAAAAGTCGCCGCCAACACCCAAGCCGATTTTGTATTGATAGAAATAGGGGGGACAGTAGGTGAATATCAAAACCTTTTATTTTTAGAAGCAGCAAGAATGTTAAAATTGCAAAATCCCAAAAATGTTTTATTTTTTTTAGTATCTTATTTGCCAACTTTAAAAATTATTGGCGAGATGAAGACTAAACCTACTCAAACAGCTTGCCGTTTATTAAACGAAGCCGGAATTCAACCTGATTTTATTTTGGGACGAGCTTCTGTCTCATTAGACGCCCCTCGTAAACGAAAAATATCTATTTTTTGCAACCTTGACCCAAAAGATGTTATTTCAGCTCCTGATGTAGAATCTATTTATGCTATTCCTATTGATTTTGAAAAAGAAGGATTGGGCGAGCGAATATTAAAAAAACTTAACCTTAAGAAAAAGAAAAAATTTAATAATAATGCTAAAGAATGGGAAAAATTAGTAGATACAATTTATAGTAAAAAACCGCCGGTAAAAATAGGCATTGTGGGAAAATATTTTGAAACTGGTGAATTTTCTTTAATGGATTCATATATTTCGGTTATTGAGGCAGTTAAACATGCTTGTTGGGCAAATAATAAAGAGCCAGAGATACAATGGCTTTCTGCCCAGAAATTTGAAAATAATTCTAAAGAATTGCAAAAGTTGAAAGATTTTGATGGGGTAATAGTGCCGGGCGGATTTGGAACACGAGGCATAGAAGGAAAGATTAAAGTAATAGAGTATTTACGAAAAAATAAAATTCCATTTTTAGGGCTTTGTTTGGGTATGCAATTAGCAACGATTGAGTTTGCGCGCCATGTTTGCGGTATTAAAGACGCGACTTCAACCGAATTTGATTCTAAAGCAAAAAATCCAGTTATTGATATTATGAAGGAACAGGTTGAATTATTAAAAGATAAGAAATATGGAGGGACAATGCGTTTGGGGGCTTGGAATTGTGTTGTTGCTCTTGGGACTATCAGTGGCCGCGCTTATAAGCAAAAAAATATTTCTGAAAGACATCGCCATCGCTATGAATTTAATAATGATTATCGTGATACATTAGAAAAAAATGGGCTTATAATCTCCGGCATTAATCCAGAAAAGAATTTAGTAGAAATAATAGAATTAAAGAATCATCCGTTTTTTGTGGGAACACAATTTCATCCTGAATTTAAGTCAAGACCCCTAACCCCACATCCATTATTTAAAGAATTTATTAGAGTTGCAGCGCAAAATAGAAAATCAAAAAAATAAAAAACAGGATTTTTAACCCGTTTTTTTATTTTTCTTTAACATTGACATTAACTACCTTTACTAATTTAGATGACCCATCAAAACGTTTTTTTTGTTTAGTGGAGAAAGAGACAATCCCTTCTTTAACGGCATAAATAGTATCATCTTTTCCTTTGCGAGTGTTTAATCCGGGAATGAATTTACTGCCTCTTTGTCGGATAATAATTGAACCAATTTTAGCCTTTTCTCCGCTATAAAGTTTGACACCCAAATATTTGGGCTGGGAATCACGGCCTAAACGGCTTGTTCCTGCAGCTTTAGTTTTTGACATTTTTTAATTTTACTGGTTTAATATAATAATTATTAATTAAAACCAAGCATTATAATTTATTTATTAAGACAATGTTAACAAAAATAACTAATTTTGTCAAAAAAAATCAAGCCGATATTATTTTAGCTTTAGCAGTTATATTAATTGCCTTATTGTCTTTTGGGTGGGGCTATTTAAGCGCTCGAGCGGATTTTAAACCTAATATTATAATAGAAAAAAATGTCTAATTTACCTAAACACATTGCTTTAATCCCTGACGGCAATAGGCGATGGGCTCGGCAGAAAAATTTACCTGTTTTTATGGGACACCAGAAAGGTGTTTTAGCTTTTGAAAAAATTTTAGAAAAAGCATTAGAATTGCAAATAACATATTTTACTTTTTGGGGAAGCTCAATGGATAATATTATTAAAAGAAGCAAAACTGAAGTTAATTATCTTTTTAAGATTTTTGAACAACAATTTACACGCTTTCTTCAAGATAAACGAGTAAGTCAAAATCAAGTAAAGGTGCAAATTTTTGGCCGATGGAGAGAAATGTTTCCCCAATCAACAGTGAAGCCAATGGAAGATGTAATCTTAAAAACTAAATTATATAATAAATATTATTTAACTTTTTTGATGGCTTATAATGGTACTGATGAAATGATAGAATGTATAAAAAAAATTCAAGAATCTAAAAAAAATGTCACTGAAAAAACTATTAAAGAAAATCTTTGGACAAAAGATTTACCGCCTGTAGATTTAATTATTCGGACCGGAACAGATGGTGATCCCCATTTATCAGCTGGATTTATGATGTGGGATGCTGCTTATTCGCAACTTGAATTTAGCTCAATATATTTTCCAGCCTTTACTCCTAAAGAATTTGAGAAAATAGTTTTAAACTATGTTAACCGCCAAAGACGCAAAGGATCTTAAAAATAATTGATTTTTATTGGCTTTTTCCATCTTAAAAGAGTATAATAATAATTAATAAAATAGTTTTTGTTTTGTCTGTTATAAAGCTAAAAAATATTAATTAAATATAATACTTAAATTTATGAATTTTTTTATATCAATTCTTATTGCTGGATTTGGCGGAGGAGCAGTAAGAGGGCTGGTTGGATTTCTAAAAAAAGAAAGTTCTTATTCTTATAAAAATCCGTCTTTTAATATTCCTTATTTTTTCTTAATGGCATTTATCTCGGCCGTTGTTGGGCTTTTAACCGCTATTGCTGTAAAAGAATCAGCTATTACAATTGAAGGAATATCTTTTATATCTCCAGCCATTGCTTTTATTATTGGGTATGCTGGCGGCGATTTTTTAGAAGGCTTATATAAAGTAATCTTAAAAAGAATTAAATGAATTTAGGATTAAAATATCTTTCGTGGCACTATATTCAAAAGACCAAGCAGATTATTAGTATTATAGGCAACTTTTTAGCGAGCGGAGTTTATTATTTTTCAGCTAAAGATTTAATTTTTTCTTTATTTGCGCCGTGGAAAAAAGAAACAATGCAATTTGAAAGAGGATTTGATCTAGAGAATTTTATAAATGTGGTTATGGGCAATTTAATTGCTATTGCCATTGGTTTTTTAATGAGAGTTTTTCTTTTGATAATGTTTGTGATATTTGAAATTTTAGTTTTGGTTATTGGTCTATCAGCTTTATTAATTTGGATAGCTTTGCCATTTTTAATTATTATTGGAATTATATATGGGTTTAAGTTAATTTTTAATTATGTTTAACTTAAAACAAACTGAAATTTACCAAACTATTCAATCCGAAAATAACTTTCGGGTTTTAGCAGTTATAAAAAATATTTTATTAATCTTATTTATTGTTCTTATATTAATATTTTTATTAACCCTAAATCAAAATTTACCAAGTTCTACTAAAAATTTATTGCTTGGAATTGGTTTAATAATATTTTCTTTATGGGTTTGGCTGCAAATTTTAAATAATTTTTTTGAACACTCACTTAAAAAACCAATTCCTTCTCAATATAAAAATTTAGCCGAAGCTGTTAATGATAAAAATGCTAATTTAGCTGAATGGCTTAATTATAATTCTGCTAAAGCGATTGTTCGTGCTTTTAAGCAAGCAGAAAAATTTAATTTAAGCACGCCAACTTCTACAATTTTACTTTATGAATTATTAGATGAAAAGAATCAAAAGATAATTTTTATATTTGGGAGGACAGGATTATCGTTTTATGATTTTAAGGACCAGCTTGAAGAAAATATAAAAAATAATTTGGATAATGATTCAGATAAATTTGATTCTATTATTTTTGAAGCGGTGCAGTCATCATTAAAAAGAAAAGGAGATAGAATAAAAGAAGGAGATTTGTTAGCTGCTTTGGCTGATATTGAACCATTATTTCAAAAAACATTAATTTCTTTAGAAATGGGGCGTGAAGATATAGAAAATATTTCTTGGTGGATAGAATCCATCAATACTAAAATTAAAAAAGATAGAGAATTTGGCTCTTTTGAAAACCTTATTAAGTATGGTTCAATTGGCAGTGATTTGTCTTATGGTTATACTGTTACTTTAGATAAATTTGCCATTGATTGGTCAAGTAATTTAAGGCAAAGAGGATACGAAGAAGTTATTGGGCACAATGAAGAAGTAGAATTAACCGAAAAAATTTTAACAAGAAAAGGTCCGCGCAATGTTTTATTGGTGGGCGAAGCCGGGGTTGGCCGTAAAAATATTATTCATACTATTATTAGAAAATCAATTCAGGGACAATGTTCATCTGAATTGAATTATAAAAGATTTTTACAATTAGATTTAGTCGCTCTCTCAGCAAGCGTAAATTCTTTGGAAGATACTGAGGCAGTTATTAATCAGTGTTTTAAGGAAGCCCTATCTGCCGGCAATGTTGTTTTAATTCTTAATGACTTTCATGATTTTTTAGGAGCAGAAAGAAAGGCGGGAATTACTGATATATCAGGAATATTAACTCCTTATTTAAGCGATCCTCGGTTGCAATTAATTTGTTTAACTACTCCTCAAGGATTGCATAAATATATAGAAGCAAAACCAGCTATTTTAAATCTTTTTGAAAAAGTAGAAGTTCCTGAATTATCTCCGGAAGAAACAATGCTTATTTTAGAAAATATGGTTTTTGGATTAGAAAAAGAATATGAAAAATTTATTACTTATCAAGCTCTTAAAGAAATTATAGAAGTATCTGGTAAATATGTTTCTGCGCCGTTTCCGCAAAAAGCTATTTCGTTATTACAAGATGCTTTTACTTATAGTTCTAAACACTCAGATATAAAACTTATTTTACCAGAGCACATTGATGAGATTTTATCTCAAAAAACTAAAATTCCATTGGGAAGAGTTAAGAGTCAAGAAAAAGAAATTCTTTTAAATTTAGAATCAGCTTTACATAAACGGGTTATTAGCCAAGATGAGGCTATTCGTGAAATTTCATCGGCTATGCGCCGTGCTCGCGCTGGTATTAATACTGGCAAGGGACCAATGGGAAGTTTTCTATTTTTAGGTCCAACTGGTGTCGGTAAAACTGAAACAGCCAAAGCTTTAGCAGAAATTTATTTTGGTTCCGAAGATAGAATGATTCGTTTGGATATGTCAGAATTCCAGCGAGTAGATGACATTCCTCGCTTATTGGGTTCAGAAACTCAAAACGGAATTTTAACTACAGCGGTGAGGGATAATCCATTTTCTCTGGTGTTATTAGATGAAATAGAAAAGGCATATCCCGACATTCTTAATCTTTTTCTTCAAGTTTTAGATGAAGGATATATTAATGATAATTTTGGGGTTAAGGTTAGTTTTTCTAATACTATCATTATTGCTACAAGCAACGCAGGCTATAAAGTTATTTTAGAAGCTTTAAAATTAAATAAACAAATTCCGGAAATTAAAAAAGATTTGTTAGATTATATTTTTGCGAATAATATTTTTCGTCCTGAGTTTATAAACCGATTTGATGGAGTAATTGTTTTTAAATCTTTAACGCAATCTGATTTGTTCCAAATTGCTCAACTACAATTAAACAAAATTGCTAAAAATTTAAAATCTAAAAAAATAAATTTTATTATTACCGAGGAGCTTACAAAAAAAGTGGCAATCTTAGGTTTTAATCCAATTTTTGGCGCTCGAGAAATGAACAGAATTATTCAAGATAAAGTTGAAAATATTATTGCTCAAGCCTTATTAGCTGATAAAATTGGTCCGGGTTCTAACTTTAAGATTAATCCTAATACTTTTTCTATAGAATTATTATAAACTAAAATTATAAACATCAACCGTCTTAATAAAACACAAGGCGGTTTTTTAGTATTAACTTATTATTAATATAAAAATTAGCTAAATGTGGAGAAGTTCAAAAAGTGGGGATAATTATATAGTTGGGGGTTGACAAGCATATTAAGGTGGGATAAAATAGTGGCAGAGTGTTGATAAGTGGGAAAAAGTGTGGATAATTAATTTTATTTGTGTACAATGATTATCGGTCAATATAGTTATATAATTGATGATAAAAAAAGAGTGGGCATTCCTACTAAATTTAGAAATTCTTTGAAACAAGGAGGGAAACAAGGAGGCGTTTTAACAAAAGGATTTGAGGGCTGTTTATATTTGTATCCCCAAAAAGAATGGGAACATTTCTTAGATTTAGTTAACCGTTTGCCTTATTTTGACCCAGCTACCCGAGAGATGAAAAGAAGCGTTGTTGGTTCAGCAATGGACGTTAAATTAGATTCAGCTGGCAGAATTTTAATTCCAGATTACTTAAAAGAATATGCTGAGTTAAATAAAAATATAATTATTATCGGTTTAAATGACCATATTGAATTGTGGAATGAAGAAAAATGGAAAAATTATAGTCCTGACCTTGATAAAATTTCAAATAACTTAAAAGAATTCGGTTTATAAAATGCATATCCCTGTATTGCTTAAAGAAACAATAGCGTGCCTTAATCCGCAAAAAAATGAAAATTTTGTTGATTGCACCATAAATGGCGGAGGGCACACTAAAGAAATATTAAAAAAAATAGCGCCGAATGGAAAAGTTTTAGGTATTGAATGGGACTTCCAAATTTATGAAAACATCCTTAAACAAAACATTGAACGATTAGAGGTAGTCAATAGGTCTTATGCAGAATTAGAAAAAATTATTATTGAAAAGAAATTTAAAGATGTCGCCGGAGTATTGTTTGATTTAGGAATGTCGTCTTTCCAAATTGAAGAGAGTGGAAAAGGATTTAGTTTTAATCGCAATGAGCCGCTTATTATGACTTATGGAAACACAGAAAATACTGCTGAGAAAATTCTTAATTCTTATGATGAAGAGAGGTTAGAAAAAATTATTAGAGAGTATGGAGAAGAAAAGTTTTCCAGAAAAATTGCTAAAGCAATTATTAAAGCAAGAAAAACCAAGCCGTTGAAAACCACTTTTGATTTAGTAGAGATAATTCGTCAAGCTGTACCAGCCAAATATCAATATAGTAAAACGCATTTTGCTACCCGAACCTTTCAAGCAATTAGGATTGAAGCAAACCAAGAATTAGAAAACTTAAAAATTGCCCTTCCTCAAGCTGTAAGAATTCTTAAACCGGGCGGGCGATTAGCCATAATATCTTTTCATTCATTAGAAGATAGAATAGTAAAAAATTTTTTTAAGAATCAAGAAAAAGAAAAACAAATAAAAATAATAACCAAAAAGCCTATCATTGCTTCTGAAGAAGAAATTATTAAAAATCCTCGGGCGCGAGGGGCAAAATTAAGAGCCATAATAAAATGTCAAGAAAAAAATCAAAATCAAAAAATGTAACTAAAATTTTGTTTATTGTTGTTATTGCTTTTAGTTGCTTGTGTTTGTATATTTTTCAAATGGCCGAATTTATTCAATTAGATTATAATATTAGCCAAACGAAAGAAAAAATTTCAAACTTAAAGAAAGAAAATTCAGATTTACGAGTGGCAGTATCTCAAAGTCAAAATTTAGTTAATTTTGAAGAAAAAATATTACAAAACGGCTATAATAAAATAGATACAATAGATTACCTTGTTCTTCCGAATGATGTTTTAGCAGCTAAATAGTCTATTATATATGAATGTAAAAAATTGGCGAATTAATTTAATTTTATTTTTTATTATTGCGGCGGGTGGAATCGTCTTATCCCGCCTTTTCAATTTACAAATTAAGCAGGGAAATTATTATCGCGCTATTGCCCGGGGGCAAGCAATGTCAATAATTGATATACAAGGGGACAGAGGG
>CALMWW010000019.1 GCA_937870835.1 uncultured bacterium | reverse complement strand
ATCTATAAAAATTATTTAATAAATTAATTAAGAACATTGAAACTTTTCAAATTAGAAAGATAATCTTTTTGTTTCTGAAACATCTTTTTTGCCGCCAAAATATTTTTTTCGTGCTCTTCTCCTAATAAATGAAGCAAGGCGTGAATTAAAACTCTGATTATTTCTTTCTCAAAGGGTTCTTTGGATTCTTCCGCGTTCTTTTTAACTTCTTCCAAACAAACAACAATCTGCGGTTCAAAAAAATCTTCTTGCGAAAATGAAAAGGGATTTATTTCTCCAAAAGATAATACATCGGTAGGTTTATTTTTCTTTCGATAAGATTGATTTAACTTTTTAATTTCTGAAGCAGACACAAACGCAATAGATAAATTTATTTTTGCGTTTATTTTTTCTTTCTTTGTAATTTTTCTAATCAAATCCTTTAAAAGTTTCTCATTAATGTTTCCAAACTCTGGTGTAAAATTAATAATACTAATCATTTTGTACTCCTATTTTACTAAATTAAAAAAATAAAGGCAAGCCCCCCTAAACTATACCTTAAAAAATTAAGTTAAAAGATTATTACTTAGGGCAATAATCATTATTTTATATAATAAAACCGCCCTTTGGGCGGATTCATAAATATTAAAATTATTTTCCTAATACTTCTTTGACAATTTGACCAACCAAATATCCATCGGCTCGGTTTTTTGTTTGGGGAATTATAATTTGCATTAATCTTCCTAAATCTTTTTCTCCATTGGCTCCAATTTCTGCCGCTGCTGTTTCCACTATTTTTCTAATTTCCGATTCGGTTAATTCGGGTGGCAAATATTTTTTTAAAATTTCTAACTCTTTTTGTTCTTTTTCTGCTAAATCTGAACGGCCTCCTTTCTCAAAGCTCGAAACACTATCTCTTCTTTTCTTGACTTCGGAAGCAATTACCTCTTTTAGCTCTTCTTCATTTAACTTTGACATCTTATCTAATTCCGCTGCGCTTAATTCAGGGTCGTTAACGCCAACATAAATTCTCTTTTCTTTTTCCTTATTTGTAATGGCCGCTAAAAGCATTCTTAAAACTGAAACGGTTAACTCGTCTTGCGTTTTTTGGGCCTCTATTAAATCTTTTCTAATTTCATCAATAGACATAATTTCAGTTTATAATTAATTTTTTATATCTAAAAATATTTAACTAAAATATAAACTAATCATTTTTGAATTTATAAAAATTAATTCTTCCCTAATTTTTTTAATCTCAAAAATTCTTTTTTTTTCTCTTCCCGAAGTAAAGCCGCTCTTTTTCTTAAATTACGACTTTTTTGTCTTTGAAAAAACGCCCTTTTTCGCGCTTCAACCAATACCCCGCTTTTTTGAACTGCTTTAGTAAAACGATACACTAAAGATTGAGATGTTTCTTTAACTTGTTTTTGAATTTTCATTTTTTTGTTTTTAATCTAATTTTTTAAATTTTGTTTAATTGCTTTAACGATTTCTTCTTGCCTTACTTCTAATTGTTTTCCAGTCTCCATATTTCGGATTACCACTGTCCCCTGCAAAGCTTCTTTTTGCCCAATAATCAACACATTGTTAATGCCTAATTTATTTGCTAAACCCAATTGAGCTTTTAACGAATTTTTACCAAGAGATTCAACAACCCTTAGGTTGGCTTTACGCAAATCCTGCATTATTGCTAAACATTTTTTCTTGGCTAAAGGCCCAATTTGGGCTAAAAATATTTGAGCTTGCGCCGCAGTTTTTGGTTTATAATCTTTGGCTTTCATCAAGGCAATTATTCTTTCTATTCCTCCGGCCATTCCCACAGATGGCACTTTTATTCGGCTTCCTAATGCCTTAGCTAAACTATCATATCTTCCTCCTCCTGACAAGGACCCTTGAGCTTTTTGTTCCATATCGGTTGGTTCTATTTCAAAAACAGTGCGAGTATAATAATCTAAGCCTCTTACTAAAAAGGGGTCAAGAAGATAAGGTATTTTCATCTCATCTAAATATTCTAAAACATCCTTAAAGTGAATATGGCAATCTTCACAAAGATAATCCACACTTTGTGGCGCCTCTTTCAAGACCTCCCGACACTTTTCATTCTTACAATCTAAAACTCTTAATGGATTTATTTTAGAGCGTTTTTGGCAATCTAAACAAAGTGCGTTTTTTTGAGCTCTTAAAAATTTATTCAAAGCTTTTTTATAATCTGAACGGCAAGATTCGTCTCCAATAGAATTAACTCTTACAATTAAATTATTTAATTTTAATTCTTGCAAAATTTCATAATTTATTGAAATTAATTCAGCATCCGCAACTGGCTCGCTCTCCCCTAAAATTTCTGCTCCAAATTGATAGAATTGTCTATATCGGCCGGCTTGGGGGCGTTCATGTCTAAAAAAGGGGCCATAATACCACAATTTTACCGGCTGGGGCAAAGAATGAAAACCATATTGAAGATAGGCTCGCATAATCGGAGCTGTTCCTTCGGGGCGCAAGGTTAAAACATCTTTTCCCCCTTTAGTTCTAAAAGTATACATTTCTTTTTGGACAATATCAGTATCTTGCCCTACGCTTCGTTCAAATAAATCAGCATATTCTAAAATCGGTGTATCTATTTTCTTAAAATGATAAAAATCAAAAAAATTTTTTATAACCTCAAAAATAGTTTCATAATAAGGCTGGTCTTCCGGCAAAATATCGTGCATTCCTTGTGGGTTTTGATATTTTATTTTGCTCATATAAATATAAAATTATAAAAATTAATAAATAGATTCTGGATTGTTATCTGACAATATGAATCCAGTAATAGAAAATGTATAAAATGTTTTTCCAATAATATTTTTAGCAGGCAAGGGTCCCCATACTCTTGAATCAGAAGAATTGTTCCGATTGTCTCCTAATACAAAATATTCATTTGGCCCCAAGGTAAGGGGATCCATATTAGCCATTCTCACCCATGAATCTCGCACTGACTGCGGCAAATAAGAGCTTTCGTCTAATTTTGTGGTTTGTCCATTTGAAGTAATAAAAATTTCTGCGTTTTTAATCTCTATAGTTTCTCCGGGTAACCCAATAATCCTTTTTATATATTTAAAGTTTGGATTTTTAGGATACTTAAAAACAATAACATCGCCCCGTTCGGGACTATTATTACGATAAGAAATTTCATCAATAATTAAATAATCAGAAGAATGATAATTCGGCTCCATTGATTGTCCGCTTACAATAAAAGGCTGAAATACAAAACACCTAATAGGAATTACTATTAGAAGGGCTAAAACAATTAACTTTACAACATCAAAAATTTCGCTGGCTATTTTCTTAACTTCCATTAATTAATAATATACCCTAAAATAAAGATTGGCGCAAGCCTTCCTATATATAACCAAATATCGGCATAAAAATATAATAAAAATTTTGCCAAATTTAAATAAACAAAGTATAATCAACTCAATATGATTTTAATTGTAGGGCTCGGCAATCCGGGCGAACCATATAAAAATACCCGCCATAATTTAGGATTTCGCGTATTAGATGAATTAAAAGAGCAAAATGGCTTTCCGGACTTTAAGTTTTCTAAAAAATTTAATAGCCTAATCTCTCAAGGCCATTTGGCGAACAACGATGTTATTCTCCTTAAGCCTCAAACTTTTATGAATAGCTCTGGACAAGCTGTCAAATCCGTAGCTTCTTTTTATAAAATTAAACCTACAGATATATATATAGTCCAAGACGAAGCAGATATAGAAATTGGAAAAATTAAAATCAGCCAAGATGCTAAATCGGCTGGTCATCGCGGTATAGAATCAATTTTCAAAGAATTAGGTATTCAAAATATTACTCGCTTTAGAATTGGATTTAATTCTCAAGATCCTATTTATCAAACTGCCTTAAAGCAAGGGAATGGATTAGAAGATGTGGTTCTTCAAAACTTTAGCGAAGCAGAAGAACCTCTTATTCAAAAATCTATTAAAAACGCGGCGCAACTAATAATTAATTATTTGAATCGCAAAAATGAGTTATCCAATCAAAAAAATAACAATTGAAGATGCTCTATTCCCCTCTTCCCTAAAAAATATTAAAAACCCGCCACAAGAACTGTATTATTGCGGAAAAATACTGCCAACTGAAAATTGTTTAGCTATTGTTGGCGCACGCCTCTGTTCTAAGTATGGACAAGAATGCTCTTTGGAAATTGGATCTGCTCTTTCTATGGCAGGATTAACAATTGTAGCCGGCTTAGCTCGGGGCATTGATTATTATGCTCATCTTTCTGCTCTAAAAAACAAAAAAAGAACGATTGCTGTTCTTGGCACAGCTATAGATAATATTTATCCAAAAGAAAACTTAAAATTAGCCCAAGAAATTCTAAAAAATGAGGGCTTAATTATTTCTGAGTACGCACCTGGGACAATTACTGCAAAATATTGTTTTGTAGAAAGAAACCGCCTCATTGCCGGTCTTTCTTTGGGAGTTTTAGTTATTGAAGCTCGAGAAAAATCAGGCTCTTTAATTACGGCCAATTATGCCAAAGAACAAAACAAAAAAATATTTGCTGTCCCCAATAATATCCATTCTCCCCTCTCTAGGGGCTGCCATAATTTAATTAAAAACGGCGCTAATTTAATTGAAAATGCTAATGATGTTTTGGGTCTGCTTGGTTTTAATAATTTGCCAAACTCTCCTAAAAATGGTAAACCTTACGCAGATTGCAATCCTGAAGAAATAAAGATTTTAGAAATTCTTTCTGAAAATCCTCTTAATATTGAAGCAATTATTAGGACCACTGGCTGGCCAGCTAATAAAATTACAAGTCTTTTGTCTATTTTAGAAATAAAAAATAAAATTATTGATTTAGGCGATAAAACTTATTGCCTTGTCCGCAATTAAAAAATGGATTTAATAATTGTTGAAAGCCCTACTAAAGCAAAAACATTAAAAAATTTTTTAGGCGCTAATTATAACGTCTTGTCTTCTTATGGACATATTCGTGATTTGCCAAAAAGCGAATTAGGAATTGATGTGGAAAATAATTTTAAGGTTAAATATGTAATTCCTCCTAAGGCAAGAAAAAATGTGACTCTCTTAAAAAAAGAGATGGCTAAAAGCGACTATATTTACCTCGCCACTGACCCAGACCGCGAGGGAGAGGCTATTGCTTGGCATTTAGCTGAAGTTTTAGAATTAAAAAAGAAAAAAAATTATAAAAGAATTACTTTTCATGAAATTACTAAATCAGCAATTGCTGAGGCCTTAAAAAATCCTCAGGAGATAAATCAAGATTTAGTAGATGCGCAACAAGCACGACGCGCCTTAGACCGATTAGTGGGATATAAACTATCTCCATTTTTATGGAAAAAAGTAGCACGCCATTTATCAGCTGGCCGAGTTCAATCAGTAGCGGTAAGGCTGATTGCAGAAAGAGAAAAAGAAATTAAAAATTTTAATCCCGAAGAATATTGGTCTATTAAGGCGCTCTTTAAAAAACAAAACAGCGCCACAGAGTTTGAAGCATTTTTATCAAAAATAAATAATCAAGTTATTCCTAAATTTGGTATTAAAAATAAACAAGAAAGTGAAACTATTATAAAAAAATTAAAAAGCGCAAGTTATAAAGTAAAGTCAATTAGCAAAAAAGAGTTGGCGCGCAACCCCCTACCCCCGTTAACTACTTCTACCTTACAACAAGAAGCTTCTAAAAAATTTCGCTTCGGAGCAAAAATGACAATGCGATTAGCTCAAGATTTATATGAAAAAGGGTTTATTACTTATCACCGCACCGATTCTCTTAATTTAAGCAGTCAATCTTTAATACAAGCCAAAAATTTTATTATTGAAGAATGGGGAGCTAATTATTATGCTGGCAGTCCTCGCAAATTTAAAGCCAAAGGAAGGACACAAGAAGCTCATGAGGCTATTCGTCCAACCAATGCCCAAAATACACCCCAAAAACTAAAACTAGAACCAGCCCAATCCAAACTTTATAACTTAATTTGGTCACGCTTTATAGGAAGTCAAATGAGCCAAGCTATATTTGATTCAATAAAAATTGAAATTGCCGCTGGCAAAGATTATATTTTTGAAGCTACTGGATCAACCTTAAAATTTGATGGATTTTTAAAAGTTTATCCTCTTAAATATGAAGAAAAAAAATTGCCCCCCCTAAAAGAACAAGAATTATTAGATTTAATAAAATTAAAACCCGAACAACATTTTACCGAACCGCCTAGCCGCTATACAGAAGCCAGCCTTATAAAAGAACTTGAAAAAAATGAAATTGGTCGCCCGTCTACATACGCTCCGATTATTTCTACTATTCAAGAACGCAATTATGTTCAAAAAAATGAAGTACGGCAATTTATTCCTACTGAAATCGGTTTAATGGTTAATGATTTATTAGTTGAACATTTTCCTGAAATAGTAGATATAAAATTTACAGCTAAAATGGAAAAAAAATTAGATAAAATTGCTCAAGGTCAAATAGAATGGATTAAAGTTTTAGAAGAATTTTATAAACCTTTTTCGAAAAATTTAAAAAATAAATACGAGCAAGTAGAAAACAAAAAAACCGCGCCAGAGCTTACAGATAAAACTTGCCCACAATGCGGTAAACCATTAGCTGTTAAATTTGGACGGTTCGGAAAATTTATGGCTTGCACGGGTTTTCCAGAATGCAAATACACTGAATCATTAGAAAATAAAACTATTAAAACTGGCGTCTTTTGTCCAAGCTGCGAACAAGGAGAAATTATCGGCAAAAAGACTAAAAAAGGAAAATTATTTTATGGTTGCTCTAAGTGGCCCGATTGCGATTTTGCTTTATGGGATAAACCAACCGGCGAAAAATGTCCACATTGTGGAGCCTTAATGGTTGAAAAAAATAAAAAAACAGTTTGCTCTAATAAAAATTGTCCAAAAGAAAAATAATATAATAAAAGCGGCTCTTGGCCGCTTTTATTATTTGGTGGCTTAATGCCCGAATGCGTAAGGTTATCTATGCATCAATTTTTTAAGCCAATTCTTTAACTCCCCTTCAGTATTAAATTCTAAATCAATATGTAGTTTCCCCCTCTTAAAATTCAATTTGATATTATCATAATCAATAGCTTCTTTGATTTTACTTTCAAGAAGTTCTTTGTTAGAGATATCGGAAACTATTTCAGAGGTAACTCGTTTATGAACTTTTCCAGCCTTGGCCGCTTTTTCAACATCGCGAACTGAATAATTATTCTCTAAAATTTCATTAAAAATTTGCCTTTGAAGATTTTCATCTCGCACTGACAATAATGATTTTGCATGCCCCTCTGTAATCTTTTCTTTTTTTAAGGCATTAATAATATCTGGGGGTAGGGCCAAAAGTCTTAAACTGTTTGCAACAGCTTCTCTGCTTATGCCCGCGACCTGCGCAATTTCTTTTTCTAAAAGATTAAATTCTTTTCTTAATTGATCAAAAGCCTCAGCTTTATCAATTGGATTAAGATTTTTTCTTTGCACATTTTCAATTAAAGCAATCTCTAATTTTTCACGATTATTCGGCGTCTTAATAATAGCTGGCATTTGTTTTAACCCTGCTATTTGAGAAGCCCGCCATCTTCTTTCCCCGGCAATAATTTGATATTCTTCAAGAGGAGCTCCTCCAGCAGGATTCTTTTTTTCTATTCTATGCACTATAATCGGCTGTAAAACTCCGTATTTCCTAATAGAATCAGCCAAAGCATTAAGCTCTTCTTCATTAAATTCTTTTCGAGGCTGATAAGGATTGGGTTTTATTTTATTTATATCAATCCAAAAAATAAAATCTTTTTGAGATGTTTTAGAAGTGATTGATTGATTGGCCTTTTTTTTAGGAATTAAAGATTCCAAGCCCTTAGGAGTAGTTGTCATTTTTTTCTAAAAAATTTAATTTTTATTTTATTAATAAATTAAGATCCTTGGGTAATTTTTTTTCTTAATAATTCTTTATTTTCTTTATCAACTATTTCTCTCGCTAATTCCCTAAAAGCATGCACTGCTGCTGAATTTGGAGAATGTCTTAAAATTGTACGACCATAAATTGGTGATTCTGACAAAGCCACTGTACGAGGGATAACCGCTTCAAACACATAGCCCGGAAAGGTGCGACGTAAGTCTTTGGCTATTTTTTGAGAAACTAAATTTTTGCGCGAATACATTGTCAAAAGCGCTCCTAAAATTTTAATATTTCTTTCTAAATTTTCATTGATCATCTTAACATTATAAAGCAATTGACTCAATCCTTCTAAGGCTAAATATTCTGCTTGCACAGGAATTAAAACTTCATCAGAAGCTACCAACCCATTTAAGGTAAGAATGCCTAAACTCGGAGGACAATCAATTAATACATAATCGTAATCGTCTTTAACCATATCAATAACATCCTTTAACTTAAATTCTCGATTTTCCATAGTTATTAACTCTACATTAGCGCCGGCTAAATTATGAGAGGTGGGCATAATGTCATAAGCTAAAAAAGGGGTGCGTCTAATAATTTCTCGCGGAGAAATTGTCCCCATCATTGCTTCATAAAGAGAATCGCGCAAATCGCGCGGTTTAATTCCAAGTGAAAAAGTAGCATTCGCTTGAGGGTCTACATCAACTAAAAGAACCTTTTTCCCGAGTGCCGTCAAAAAAACAGGCAAATTAACAGCTACTGCTGTTTTGCCAACTCCTCCTTTTTGATTAGCAATCGCAATTACCCTGCTCATTAGTAATAATTTTATCACAAAAAATATAAATGTAAAGAAAAATTTAGGAATTTCTCCCCTTATTTTGATGTGGCGCCGAAGGAGGGACTTGCCCTCGCGTCAGCGCCTGCTAGCGCTGCGCTCAGGCTGGGCTCGCCGCCAGTCGCGGCTCCGCCTTCAAGTCCCCTTTTTGTTGTATGATTGAATAGGTAAATAATATTGAAGAGTATTATACTTTAAATCTTGATGTGGTATTGAAGAGTATTATACTTTAAATCTTGATGTGGTGCCGAAGGAGGGACTTGAACCCTCACGAGATTGCTCTCATAGCATTTTGAGTGCTACGCGTCTGCCAGTTCCGCCACTTCGGCTTTTTATTTCCTATCTGAAACAATATAATTTTTTTATCATATAAAATTAAATTTGTAAATTTAACAGCAAGAACATCATTCAATATCATCTTTTACAATCAAGCCCGGCAAGG
>CALMWW010000018.1 GCA_937870835.1 uncultured bacterium | reverse complement strand
AAATAAATACTGAGTGTATTAAAACACAAGGCGATGGTGCGCGTGGATGGGCTCGAACCATCGACCCCGGCTTTATAAGAGCCGTGCTCTAACCAGCTGAGCTACACGCGCAAAAAGGGCTTTTTATTTGTTTTGCCCCCTTTTTATCAAAGATTTAAAATAAACGCAATAACTATTTTTTAGATTTAATAAGGGCGTCAAATTCCTCTTTTTCTAAAGTTTCTTTTTTAATAAGCGTTTCTGCTATTTTTTTTAAGAGCGTCTTGTGACTAATTAAAAGTTTTTCTGTTTCGGTCTCCGCAACTTTTATAATCTTTTCAACTTCTTTATCAATTTGTTCGGCCATCTCTTCAGAATAATTTTTGCTTTCTCCAAATTCTCGGTCAAGAAAAATATCGGACTGCCTCTCACCAAAAACAATTGGACCCAATGAAGACATTCCATAAACCTTAACCATATTTCGAGCAATTTCAGATGCTTTAGCTAAATCATCAGAGGCGCCAGTAGTAATATCTCCAAAAATAACATTTTCTGATAACCGGCCAGCCAATAAAACTTTTATTTCGGCTTCAAATTCTTTTTTGGTTTTCAAAACCGTATCTTCTTTTGGTACTTTTAAGGTATAACCTGCTGCCATTCCCCTTGAAATAATTGATATTTTTCTAACTGGCGAAGCTTCAGGAATTAAAGAAGCTATAAGCGCATGACCGGCTTCGTGATAGGCTGTTATTTTCTTTTCTTTAGCAGACATAATATGGCTGCGGCGTTCTGGACCTAATAAAACTTTTTCAATAGAAACCAATAAATCGTTCTGCCTAATTACTTTAGCTTCTTTTTTAGCAGCCAAAATAGCAGCTTCGTTTACTAAATTTGCCAAATCTGCTCCGGAAAAACCAGGCGTCCTTTCTGCTACTTCTCTTAAATTAACTTTTGAATCTAATGGTTTGTTGCGACAATGGATTTTAAGAATTTCTTCTCTTTCCTGAATGTCCGGCAAGTTAATAACTATTTTTCTATCAAAGCGCCCCGGTCTTAATAAAGCTGGGTCTAAAACATCGGGACGATTAGTCGCAGCTAAAACAATAATCTTGTCATTTTGCTCAAACCCATCCATCTCTGTTAATAATTGATTAAGGGTTTGCTCTCTTTCTTCGTGCCCACCCGTAATAGCTGGCCCACGAGTTTTTCCAATACTATCCAGCTCATCAATAAAAACCAAACAAGGTTGCTGTTTTTTTGCTGCCGCAAATAAACTTCTTACCCGACTAGAGCCAACACCGACAAACATTTCCACAAATGATGATCCGGCTACTGAAAAAAATGGCACATCACTTTCTCCAGCCACTGCCCGAGCTAAAAGAGTTTTACCTGTTCCTGCTGGTCCAACTAATAAAACCCCTTTGGGAATTTTTGCTCCCATTTTTAAATATTTTTGCGGATTCTTTAAAAAATCCACTATTTCTTCCAATTCAGCCTTTTCTTCTTTTAGTCCCGCTACATCCTTAAAAGTAATCTTTTCTTTTGGATGGCCTTCAGCGCCAAATAATTTTGCTGGCGCTTTTGTAAAATCAAAAGTTTGAGCTGCTCCAGTTTTCGCTTGCTTAAAAATTGTAAAGAAAAAAACCGCAAATAAGACAAATGGCAAAATTACAAAAATTAAAAGAGGCATTAACCAATCCCATATACTAGCTGAAGATTCAAAAATTACTGATACATCTCGTAATTTTTCTTTGTCGGTCCCGTAATTTAATAATGATTGACTTAAAGGGTCTTTAGAATCTTTAAGCGATTTTGCGATTGATCCATCGCTATAAGTAATGGTGAGCTCATTATTAAGTTCTTTAATCTCCTTGACCTTACCAGCATTAATATCTTGCGCTAATTGAGTAATAGAAATCTCTTTTGGCTCGGTTTGAGAAGTTTGAAAATATGTAAAAAGCAATCCTAAAATGGAAAAAATCAAAATGATTAAAAATAAATTTTGAAGGAGGCCCCGAAAAGGACTTTTCATAAACCCTAATAAAAAAATTAAATTTAATTATTTTTTAAATGAAGCGACATCCAATGCCTTTGTGGTTGAAAACTTAAAATTTGAAAATCATACTCTTTGCCAATCTCTAATTTTTCTTTCATTTTATCCTCTGAGCCAAACTCAGAAATATGAATCAAACCTTGAATTTTTGGACTATCTGAACCAATAAAAGAAGTTTTGATTTGGATAAAAGCTCCAAATGAATTAAATCTTGCCACCTCTCCCTTAACTATGTCGCCAGCTTTTAAGTTTAAGTCTTGCCAGGGGTCTTTTTTAAGATTTTTAATAGATAAAGAAACTCGCGATTGAGTAATATCAACAATTTGCGCTTTAACTTTTTCCCCTACCTTTACCACTTGAGCTGGGTCCTCAACGAGTTGCCAATCTAATTCAGAAATATGAATTAATCCTTCTAATAATTCATCTTCTGGAACATTTTCCAATGTTTCACCCGGTTTGGCAAATTTTATAAAAGCGCCAAAATTAACAACTCCGCTAATTTTGCCTTCTACTATATCTCCCACCTTAATAAATTGTAAAGCTTTATGCATATTGTCGTTTTCTTTAGATTCCTCAGTTAAAATAATCTGACCCGCTCTTTCATCAAAATCTAAAATTTTTACTTTCATCTCTTGACCAATAAAAGTTTGCAATTTTCTCAAAATTTTAGCTTTATCTCCTTCCGGCACCCGCGGATATTTTTCTGGAGATAATTGCGAGGTCGGCAAAAAAGCCGGCACTCCCGAAATCTCTGCAATCAATCCTCCTTTATTCACTTTTGTAATTTTAACCACTAACTCTTTATCTTGCTCTTTAATTTCTTTAATGGTTTTCCAAGCTAATTCTTTTTCCGCCTCGCGAAGAGATAACTCAACATAACCATCTTCATTTTCCGGTTCAATTACTTTTACAGAAACAATGTCGCCTATTTTAATATTTTTTAAAACATTTTTAGCGTTTTGATATTCAGCGCCATAAATAATGCCGGTTTTGCGCGGTCCTAAATCTAAAAAAATAGCTAAGTTTTCAATTGCTAAAACTCGGCCATCCACAATATCACCGGCTCTTAAAATTTGAACAGAATTAATTAATTTTTGTAATGTTTCATTTTGCATATATCCTTTTATAGCATAAACAAATTATATAATCAACCCCTTGCGCTGGTTCATATGATATAAATCATATTATATAATATAATAAAACTCAGCTTTTTAAAAAATACCTATTAAAGAATAATAATAATAAAAAACGTTTTTGCTTAAGCAAAAACGCGCTAATAAAAATAAATAATTAAGAACAATAAAAAGAACAATATTTAAGAATTCTTTTTCAAAATGGTTGCTCGTGTGCCTCCACCAATTGAATAAGTTGCTGTTTTGTTAGTGCTTTTAACAACAAGCACATGGGGCTGCTGCCCCCATGGATTTATATTCACATGTTTTATCGTGAAATCAAATCCCACTACTCCGCCTTTTTCTCTGAAATAAAGGCGAATGGGAAGATTTTTCGCGTGCGCCTCTACAATTTGCGGTAATATCTCTCTTACTTTTTTACTCTCCATAAGGATACCTCCTTACAAAAAAATAAATACAACAAAAATAACAAAAATACAAGAGCTGGACTCCCTTCTATAGTCACGGTTACCTCCTATACTTTTCTGTAAATAAATCGTAAGGTGTGGATAAACAGATTGACTTTTGCCAATTTCTTAATTATAATATTGACAACGCCTTTAAAAGCGTTTTTATTATGTATAAAAAACAAAATATAGTCTTTTTCTGCCTAACTTTGGCGATAATAATGTGTGGTGGCTTTATTTTAACTGCCCAAAATCAAAAGACAAATGCTAATAATGGCTTTGAACAGGTAACTTATACTATTCAACAGCAGTCTTTGATGGGTCAAAATAATGCCTTGGCAAAAGCTGAAGCAGAAAAAACAAAAAAGATATTGGTTGTTATTACCGCCTATTCTTCTACGGTGGACCAGACCGATGATACCCCTTTTATTACTGCGAATGGCAGTTTTGTAAGAGATGGTATCGTGGCCAATAATATGCTCCCTTTCGGGACAAAAATTAAAATTCCGGAATTATATGGAGATAAAGAATTCGTGGTCGCCGACCGAATGAATTCTTTAAAAAGTGGTTATTATATAGATATCTGGTTCCCATCCTATTTAGAAGCTAAAAGTTTTGGCGTTAAAAAAACCTATATTGAGGTTTCGCAAAGTTAAAATTCTTGTGGACAAAATAACCGGCTAAAAGCCGGTTTTTTGTTAATTGAACATAGACCCCTAAATATAATTAAGCGCAAGCATCTTCGGATAAAATTCTGTTGAATATTTAGTCGGGGTCCGGCTCGGACTAGCCAGGCCCTCCGCCCTTATTTAAATACAAGCAATCCTAATAGAAATTCAGGGGTCTGACCCCTAAACATAGGAAGGTGTTTAAAAAAGATAGGAAAGATGGAGATGGATCAGGACTCCACTACCCTCGGGACATGACCCTTAAAGAAAAGCCTGTTTTTTCTTTGTTTTAATCTAATATATTATTAAGTGTGC
>CALMWW010000017.1 GCA_937870835.1 uncultured bacterium | reverse complement strand
GCATTATACAAAACCTTGATTTTTATAATAAAATGAATTATACTCAAAATAGATTAACTGATTAAAGCTGTATGACAGCCCTTAAAAATAAATTAAAAAATATTTTTGTAGTTATAGTTCTTATTTTTTTATTAACCGTAATATTGCCTATAACCGTTAGGGCTTATGATTGTCCTGAATGCGATTCAATTGTTTGCTGTGGCAATGCTGGCCAGGATCCCTGTACTTTTAATGATATTTTTTGTTTAGTTTCAAAGATTGTTAATTTTATCCTTTTTACCATTATTCCTGCTTTGGCAGTAATCTGGTTTACTTATGCTGGCTTTATAATATTAACAGCGGCTGGCAATCCTAATAAAGTAAAGCAAGGCCGGGATATGATTACTTATGCTTGTCTAGGAATTTTAATAGCTTACAGCGCTTGGATGTTAGTATATTGGTTTGTTTCATTTATTGGAGGAGAATCACAAGCCAATTGGTTACTACAATTCTTCCAACAAAGCTCATCCCCACAAAGCCCCCCGTAAATATAAAGATATATTGCCCCGTTAGCTCAGTTGGTAGAGCAGGAAGCTCTTAACTTCAAGGTCGGGGGTTCGAGCCCTCCACGGGGCACACCCTAGAATAATTATGAAGAAGTCAAACAAAGAAAAACAAATTTACAATTAAATTAAAAGAGGGCTCGAAGGCGGAGGGCTGACGAGCCCGAGCCCGGCCCTGAGGAATTTTCACCAGAAAATTACCGAAGGGCGAGCCCTCCACGGGGCACACCCTAGAATAATTATGAAGAAGTCAAACAAAGAAAAACAAATTTACAATTAAATTAAAAGAGGGCTCGAAGGCGGAGGGCTGACGAGCCCGAGCCCGGCCCTGAGGAATTTTCACCAGAAAATTACCGAAGGGCGAGTCCTCCACGGGGCACACCCAAAAATAACGAGAGAATAATAATACAAAGTTTTAAGAAACGACCAAAATGCCAGAGGGCTCGAAGGAGAGGTGGCAACGCTAATTTATAATCAAGCAAAGAACCATAATGGTGAAAAAATTACAATTTAATATTGACAGACACCTGTTTTGGTTTAAAAAACTAAAACAAGGCGCATAATAAATGTAAAATAAAAAACATATGTTATCATCAGAAGAAAAAAATTCTATAATAGAAAAATTTCAGACCCACGAAAAAGATACGGGGTCGGCCGAAGTTCAAATTGCTTTATTAACTGAAGAAATTGAACGACTCTTAGAGCACTTAAAAAAACACAAAAAAGACTTACATTCAAAAAGAGGTCTTTTAAAAATGGTTGCTAAAAGACGAAAACTTTTGAAATACTTGAAGAAAACGGACGAAAAAGCATATCAAGAAATTACTAAAAAAATCGGCCTAAAATCTTAAGGCCGTTTTTGCATTTGAAAAATATGGAGACGAAATTATTTAAAATAAATTTAAATGGCCAAGAACTCTGTGTTGAATTCAATGGTTTGGCAGAAAGATCTAATGGCTCGGTTTTTGTAAAATACGGAGATACTGTAATAATGGCAAATTGCGTTATTGCTAAAAAAGAAATTGAGGGCGCTGATTTTTTTCCTTTAACAGTGCTTTATGAAGAAAAATATTATGCGGTTGGAAAAATTTTGGGCTCACGATTTCTAAAAAGAGAAGGTCGTCCATCTGAGCAATCTATATTAATTTCGCGCTTGATTGACCGCGCCATTCGTCCATTGTTTCCGGCTGATTTACACCATGAAATCCAAGTAGTGGCAACTTGTTTGGCCTGGGATCGAGAATCTGACCCAGCAAGTTTAAGTTTATTGGCTACTTCAATTGCTTTAATGTGTTCTAATATCCCATGGGATGGACCAGTAGCGCCGGTGCGAATTGGCGAAAAAGATGGAAAAATAATTTTATTTCCTACTGCTAAAGAAAGAGAAGAAGGAAAAATTGATTTAATTATCTCCGGACTTAAATCTGAATCTGGACAAGAGATGCTTATTAATATGATAGAGGCAGGACTTAAAGAAGTTCCAGAAGATTTATTATTAAAAGCTTTCCGAGAAGCTGAACCTATCCAAAAAGAACTAATAGAATTCCAAAAAGAAATTCAAAAACAAATGGGGCTTCCTAAATTAGAAAGAAAGGAATGTCCTCTTAATGAAGAACTAAAAAAAGCTGTTTTAATTTTCTTGGGTGACCGATTAGAAAAATCTTTATTCCAAAAAACAGAAAAAACCGAAGATTTAAAAAATGAATTAGCGGAACACTTAAGAGGTTTAAGTGATGACCCTGAACAATTAAGACAAGGTTTGGCTGTTTTTGAAACTGAAGCAGAAAAATTAATGCACCAAGACGCTATCTTAAAGGGCTGGCGGGTAGATGGCCGTGATAAAAAAGACTTGCGTCCTATTGAGTGCCAAGTCGGGCTTCTTAAAAGAACTCATGGCACAGGATTATTTATTCGTGGGCAGACAAAAGTTTTATCTGTCTTAACTTTGGGTGGTCCGGGAGACCAAAAGATATTGGAGGAAATGGAACTGCAAGGTAAAAAAAGATTTATGCACCATTATAATTTTCCGCCCTATAGCGTAGGAGAAACTGGTCCAATGCGCGGACCGGGACGCCGCGAAATAGGACATGGTATGCTCGGCGAAAAAGCTTTGCGTCCTTTAATTCCTAATGCCGATGAATTTCCTTATACAATTAGAGTGGTTTCAGAAGTTTTATGTTCTAATGGTTCAAGCTCAATGGCTTCTACCTGTGCTGCTTGTTTGGCTTTAATGGATGGCGGTGTGCCTATTAAAAATCCAGTCGCTGGAATTGCGATGGGTTTAATGATGGAAATAGATAATACTAAAAGCACAGAAAATAAAAATTATGTTATTCTAACCGATGTTCAAGGAGAAGAAGACCACTATGGAGATATGGATTTTAAGGTGGCTGGCACTAAAAACGGACTAACAGCTCTCCAAATGGATTTAAAAATTAGAGGCATTACTAAAAAAATTATTCAAGAAGCTTTAGCTCAAAGTCAAATAGCCCGTCAACAAATTTTAGAAATTATGGAAAAAACCATACCAGCTCCCCGCGAAAATCTTTCTCCCTACGCTCCACGAATCTTTATGATGCAAATAAAGCCAGAAAAAATTGGAGAAGTTATCGGCACAGGTGGAAAAATTATTAATGAAATTATTGATGCTTGCCAAGTCACTATTGATATTGAAGATACGGGTGAAATTTTTATTACTGGAGAAAATGAAGAATCAGCCAAAAAAGCAATGACTTGGATAAGCAATATTGTTAAAGAACCAGAAATTGGAGAAATTTACCAAGGCGTTGTTAAAAGAATTATGGACTTTGGCGCCTTTATAGAAATCTTGCCGGGTCAAGAAGGATTGGCGCGCATCTCCGAAATTTCTGACCACCATATTAATAAAGTAAACGATGTTCTTAAAATAAATGATATTGTCCCCGTAAAGGTAATCTCTATTGACGAACAAGGGCGAATTAATCTATCATTAAAGCAGGTAAAGAAAAAATAAAAAATTAAAATAAATATTTTTTTCTATGGAAGAAAATAATTTCACAATTGATACTGATAAAATTAGAACAATGTCAAAAGATGTGGCGGCTGTAGAAAGAGAAGAAAAAGAAAACTTAGCAAAGCCGACCAATTTGCAATCTAAAAAAGAAAATATTATTAGCCAATTACAAAAAGAAAAAGCCGCTATTCAAGCCTTGGCAGAGCAAGAAAAAGAGCGAGAGGCAAAAGATAAACTCAATCTTAATCAGGGTCAATTTATTGATTCTGTTTTTGAGCCAACTTCAGCCACCCCTACAATTCCTACGACAATTCCTCAACCAAACGGACCCATAAAAATAAACTTAATGGAAGGGGGCAACGGAGAAATAAAAGATATTACTCACGAATTGAAAAAGGAAACATCTATTCCTAGTCCACCAAAAGAAGAAATGGGTGTAATTAAAGCTGATTTGCCAAATTTATCATCTGAAAAAGAACAAACAATTAATATTCCTAAACCTTCTTCATTGGAAACAAAAGAAAAACCAGTAATCAAACCCGAATATAAAGAGCCACAAGGTCTTTCTGTAGAAGAGCTAAAAGAATTTACTGTAATGCCTCAAGAAGAAAGTCAAATTGAAATTGGAGAAATTCAAGGATTGCCAATTGATCTTCTTGAGCCTCAACCAATTGAACCCAAAGAGCTTAATTTAGAAGATGCCGTTGAGTCAGAAGAAACTCTTTTAGAAGAAATGACAGGACAATCAACAGAATTAATAATAGAAGAATTAAATCAAAAACCAACAATATCGTTAGAAGAATTAAGTCCTAAGCCTAAAAAAGATAAATCTAAAAATATTCAAAAGCAGGCTGAGTTATTAGATTTAGAAGATAATTTAATAACTTCTCAAAAACAAGAAGACCCTAAAGAAAAATTAAGAAAACTGACTGACCTTATTTTTGAATTAGAACAAAATTTAGAGCAAATCGCTGAAGAAAAAATTCCTTTTGAAGAAAGAAAAAAAGACATTGAAAGAGAAATTGCTAAATCAAAAGAGCGATTAGATTTAATCTCGGAAAGATTAAAAAAAATAGATGAAATTAAAAAGAGAATAGAGGCTCAAGAAGCAACTGCCACCACCATTGAAGAAAAACGCAATTTAGAAAAAGAACGTTGGAAAGTAGAAGATGAACGCAATGCTGTAGAAGAAGAAAAAAACAAAAAAGAAGACGAGCTTAAATCATTGCGCCTACAATTGAACGAATTTAATATTTCTTATGAGAAAATTTTGGCGCGCGAAAAAGAATTAAATCTTGAATTAAGTTCCCTAAAAAGAGACAAAGAAAATCTTTTACTCCAGCAAGAAAAAAATACTCTCCTGCCAAAATTAGAAGAAATTCAAACCGAAGCAAACAACATAAGAGAATTGATGGCTGATAATTCTGCCCAAAAAGAATCTATTGAAAAAAGAATAAATGATATTGCAAAAGAAGAAAAATCAATAGAAGAAGAAATAAGAACTTTAGAGAAAAGAGTCGGTTTAACCGTTCCAGAAGTAGAAGTTAAAAAAATAGAAAAATCTTTAAAGGATGCGGAGGAAAAACGCCGCGCCATAGAACAAAAACGCTGGGAAGCAGAAGATGAATTAGAAAGATGCGAAAAAATTAGAGCAGACTTAAGAAATAAATATCAATATTACTCTGCCGAAGCTCAAAAAATTAAAAATCAGATTATGGAAATTAATAAAAAAATTATTCCATCAATATGAAAAATAATGCAGACGACTTAAAACAAGACCTCAAAATAATAAAACTAAAAATTGAGGAATTGGAGCAGGGCTTAAATGATTACTACAAAAAAGTTGCTATTGATAAAAAAGACCAAGAAAATAAAAGCGCTCCTAAAATTTTATCATTAAATGATAAAATAGATGAATTAAAAAACAAAATAGAAAATATAGAAGCAAGAATAGATTTGCTTTTAGAAAGAAAAAAAAGAATTGAAACAATAGTAAAAAAAGAAATTGAAGAAAAAGAACTAAATGCAAAAACTCCGAGCGAAAAACGAGAAGCAGAAAAAGAAAGACATTTGGTTGAAGATGAAAGTAATTTTTTAGAAAAGGAGATAGAAAATAAAAAAAATGAATTAAACGACTTAAAATATCAATATAAAGAATTAAATAAATTTCGTTTTGATAATCCTGTCACAAATTTAGATTTTCAAGAAGACCCTACTTATACGGCGCTGTCTGAAGAAAGACAAAATTTACTTTGGGAGTTGCAAAAGATAAACAATAAAACTAAAGAGCTGAAAAAGTTAATAGCCGAGGCGACATCTCAAAAACATATCATTGAAAATAGGTTGTCGCAAATATTAAATTCGGAAACAAAATCAGAAAACGAAATTAAATTGATAGAAGAAAAATTAGCGCAAGGTATTTTTGAAAACGATAGCAAAAAATTGGAAGAAGACCGCCGAAAAATTGAAGAAAGGCGCCGGGAAACTGAAGAGAGCCGCTGGGAAGCCGAAGATGAATTAGAAAAAATTAAAAATGTGCTTGCAAACTTGAAAGCAGAATATGATGTTTTTCCCTCTCAAATAAACAATATAAAAGAAAAATTAAAAATAATAAACCAAAAAATGGATGAAAAAACCGCGTCCAATTAACAATTCCCAAAAAATAACCGTTCGCTTACTATATATTTTTATAATCGCTTTATTAATTTTCTTAATTCTAAAATATTAAAAAAATGGACCATCAAACAATTGAAGAATTAAAAAAACAATTAGAAATTAAAAAATTAGAGATAGAAAAAGAATTAGACACTCTTTCCGAAAGAGAAAAGAACGAAAAAGTTCATGATTTTAAGTTTCCTAATGATGAAACTAATACTGACATAGAAGATGAAACCTTTGAAGTAGAAGAATTTGAAAATCTTTTGCCAGTAGGTTATGTTTTAGAAGAAACCCTAAAAAATATTAATTTGGCTCTTCAAAAAATTCAAAATAATCTTTATGGAAAATGTGAAAAATGCCACAAAGATATTCCTTTAGAACGATTGCGCGCTTTGCCCGAAGCCCGGTATTGCAATGAATGTAATTTAAATAAATAAAACTTGGCAAAAATTTTTTCTTCAGCAATCATAGGATTACAGGCCCAAATCATTGAGGTAGAGCTCGGACAAACTGATGGCTTGCGGTCTTTTAATATCGTAGGAATGGCTGCTAAATCAGTAGAAGAAGCTAAAGAAAGAGTTGATTTAGCTATTCAAAATAGCGGCTTTAAGAGCCCAACCGAACAAAATAAAAAATATATTGTTAATCTCGCGCCAGCAGAAATAAAAAAGGAGGGCGCGCTTTTTGATTTACCAATTGCTTTAAGTTATTTGTTAACTTCCGGACAAATTGCTTTTAATCCAAACAACAAATTAATATCCGGCGAACTTTCTCTTAATGGAGAACTAAGACCAATTAAAGGCGCTTTGGTAATTGCGAGTGAGGCAAAAGCTAAGGGTTTTACAGAATTATTTTTACCAAAAATAAATGCTCCTGAGGCTGCCTTAGTGCCGGGAATAAAAATTTTTGGTTTTAAAAACTTAAAAGAAGTAGTTTGCCATTTAGAAGGAATTCATACTCTCGCGCCTGAAAATGGGGGAGGACAATTAAAAATACCAACTCGTCCCAACTCGGTTAATATTGGATGGGTGCAAGGCCAAGAATATGCTAAAAGGGCTTTGGAGATTGCCGCTGCCGGAGGACATAACCTCTTGATGGAGGGACCGCCGGGCACTGGCAAAACTCTTTTAGCTAAATCATTGACAGGAATTCTTCCTCCTTTAACTCCAGAAGAATCTTTAGAGGTTACAAAAATATATAGCATTGCTGGTTTATTGCCTCCTGATTCACCCTTAATTAAAGAGCCGCCTTTCCGCAGTCCTCACCATACTGCCTCGGAAGCTGCTTTGCTCGGAGGAGGCAGTCCGCCCCAACCGGGTGAAATTACTTTGGCTCATCGCGGAGTTTTATTTTTAGACGAACTTCCTGAATTCCATCGCGATGTTTTAGAATCTTTAAGACAGCCATTAGAAGAAGGGGAAATTCATATTATGCGCGCAAATTTAAAAATTAAAATGCCAGCTCAATTTATTTTAGTAGCTGCTGCTAATCCTTGTCCTTGCGGATATTATGGCGACCCAGACAAGGCTTGCTCCTGCTCGTCTTCTCAAATTCAAATGTATAGACGTAAGCTTTCCGGACCCTTAATGGATAGAATAGATATGTTTATTACAGTACCGCGTCTTAGTTTTGATAAATTAGCTGGGGAAGAAAATAAAACTTTAGAACAAGAAATTCAAAACCGGATTAAAGAAGCGCGCGAAATTCAAAGCCAACGATTTCAAGGCTCTATTCTTATAAAAAATTCGGAAATGCAAATTCCTGAAATTAAAAAATATTGCTATTTTGATGAACCTTCGCAAAATTTATTAAAACAAGCAGTTGATTCTGGAAAATTATCGCCCCGCGCTTATCATCGCGTCTTAAAAGTAGCTCGAACTATTGCCGATTTAGCTCACTCAGAAAAAATACTTTTTGAGCATATCTCTGAAGCCTTAATGTATCGGCGCAAAGAAAATTAAAAAAGCCTTAATGGCTTATTAATTGTTATTTTTTAAGCTGAGTTTTTATTTTTAATAGCTTACTAATGTTCCTACTTTATATTTAGTAAAGGGGTTAGTGGTGCCCCGAGTTTCAAAATGTAAATGCGAACCTGTCCCGTTAATAGTTTTGACATTGCCAGTATTGCCCATATAGCCAATAATTTGGCCCTGAGTAACAGTAGCGCCAGCTGTAATTCCTTTTGCAAAAGCGCTTAAATGGGCATAAAGGCTAATTATTCCATTAGGATGAATAATTGTAATATAATTGCCGTAAGGCCAAGCGTTTTTAACAATTTGAATTTGCCCTCCGGCAGCTGCTCGCACTGGTGTGCCGATATCATTGGCAATATCCACAGAATTATAATAACTATGACCATTAGAAATGTAAGAAAAATGAGCGCCTTGCGTAATTTTTCCATTCGTAGGCGCAATAAAATATGCGTCTGAAAGAGATAATTGACCAGAAGAAACAGCGCCAGCGCTATTATTATTTACATCTTTAATTATTTTATTTGGTTGGGCAATAATTTTCCCGCCAGGGATAATTAATATATCTCCTTCATAAATAGTCCCATCTGAAGGAAGATTGTTAAAGCTAATGATATCTTCGGTCTTAACTTTATATTGTGAGGCCAATGATTGCACTGTTTCATTTTTTTCAACCATATGCATTACACCATTAACTGGTAAGATTAAAAGTTCTTGACCGGGCGTAATCTTACTGCTTTCCAATTCATTGGCTAATAAAATTGTCTCCACAGAAATATTAAATTTATCGGCAATTTGAGAAAGAGTTTCTCCTTTTTGAACGGTGTATTTAATAATAGAATTGCTGTTATCGCCCTCTCCTTTATCTAAAATAGCCCCAAATGTTTGAGATGAAACAAAAAGAGGAGAGGCTATTGCATTAATTAAACCATCATTATCCATTACTATGGCTGTTGAAGCTTGCGCACCGGGCTCAATATTGATAAAATTATTATAAGTCTTAGCAAAAACAGACTGCTTGCTTTTATTAAAAGGAAAAAAACTTAAAATCCCCCACGCTAATCCAACCATAACAAGAGAACAAAAAATACATCCCTTGGGGCCTTTCAAGTATTCTTTTAATCCTGTTTTTACAAAAAATTTGTTTAGAGAAGATAAAATTTTAGATTGTTTGTTCACAATAAATCTTGTCATTTAATCATTAAAAATTCATAAAAAAACATTAAACCATCTTAATAACCAATAAACTATTATACCTTTAGTTTACCTCATCCAAGGCTTATGTCAAGAGAATTTTCCACCCCTAAAAAGCCATTAGCTTCTTTAAATCCAGCCTCCTTTTCGGCTGATTTTAAGCATCAATCATTAAAAAAATGCCCTAAAAACAGACAACCTAATCCAAATGGTAAAATTAAGGCGCGAAAATCATTGGGTCAAAATTTTTTAGAAGACAAAAATATTATTAATAAGATTGTAGCTGGCGCAGATATTAATAAATCAGACACCATTTTAGAAATAGGTCCGGGATTAGGCGCTCTAACCCTGCCTTTGGCTTACCATAGTAAAAAAGTTGTAGCAGTGGAAAAAGACAGCCAACTTGTTAAAAAATTAAAAGAAACAATTCAGCCTCTCCAATTAAAAAATATAGAAATTATACAGGCAGATATCCTAAAAGAATTAAACCAAGGGAGAAAAGGACAATCTTTAAAAAAAATAAAACAACCTTATAAAGTTGTTGCCAATATCCCTTATTATATTACAGCGCCTTTAATTAGAAAAATTTTAGAAACAAACCCCCAGCCTGAAAAAATAATTTTAATGGTGCAAAAAGAAGTTGCTCAAAGAATTGTTGCAATGCCTCCCAAGATGAACTTATTGGCTATTGGGGTAGGGTATTATGCTAATCCAAAAATTTTATTTTATGTTTCTAAAAATTGTTTTTGGCCTAAACCAAAAGTAGACAGCGCGGTTATTAGTTTAACTCCTTATCGCCAATTCAAATCAATTGATAAAAATTTTTTCAAAGTTGTAAAAGCTGGCTTTGCTTGTCCTCGCAAACAAATTCTTAATAATTTAACGACTGGCTTAAATTTAGAGAAACAAGAATTAAAAAACCAACTTCTTAAAGCTGGCTTAAATCCAATGGCACGGCCAGAAAACCTTTCTCTCTCAGACTGGGAGAATCTTGTTTCTCTCCTTTTTAGTAAATAATACTATTTATTGTTTAGTATTGCCTGGCAAAATAGTCATATATAAAGGCTGATTTTTACGATTCTCCATATTAAAAATTCCATAGCTAATTGAAGTGATACAATCGCTAAAACCTTTTTTCTCAAATAATTGGCAATTTCCATCTTTATCTTTTAATAACAAAACTGTGCCATCTTTAATGCGCGCGGATATTATTGTGTCTGGCTTTTGGGGCATATTAGAACAAGTTTCTGAAAATTTTAACTCTTTTCCGTATTCTGATATTGCGCAAGTATTAGGTAAAAATTTTTTTTCATTTTTATCCCAAAGCGCTTCTTGAGATTGACAATTTGTACCATTATACAATATCACTTCAGAAAGAGGCTGGTTGGGATCGTATTGTAAAACATAAATTGAATTAACTTTCTTTATACCTTCAAAATTATCCGAAGTCCCAATTCTAACCTTATTTTCTTCTCCATTGACTTCATTAATATCAGGCAAATCTTTCTTAATCCAAGCGCATTTTCCGGAATAATTGTCTTCAGAAAAAAGCACAGCCCGATATTCAAAGGGCGTCTCGTTGCCAATTTTTTTAGGCTGGATAATTTTTATAGAAGCAGTTTTGTCTTGAAAGCTCGCCACGCCTAAGCTTGGCTGACTATATAATAAAACCAAAGCAGACTTTCGACCGGTTAATTGAAAATTTTTAGCATTATAAAGATAAACTCCCGGGCTGGTCCAATCAAAAGCAATAGAGCTGCCAACGGCAATAGTTGTGCTTGTGCCATTAAGAACTTCTTGCGGATCGCCTTGAAAATCTTTTTTTGGAAAAATAAAAATTCTCGGCAAATCTTCGGGCTTAGAAATCCATTGAATACTCTCCACAGGATGAGTAGTTTCGCTTAAATCTCCGGTTAAATTAGAATCTGGAATGGGGGGGTTATTGGAAGCAAATTTCAAAACAATTCCATCGGCGTATTGGACAGTATTCTCAATAATTTGAGTTCCTTGGTTTATACCCGAATTTATAGTATTAAGAATCACGATTGAGCCAAATAAAATAACAAGACCAATAAGGGCTCTTATTATATTATTTTTTGATTTTTCTATTTTGCCAATTTCGCCTCGCGAAAAAATATAATTAAAACCAGCCGTTATTATAACAATCATCGCGGCTACCATTCCCACAAATAAAGCTAAATTAAAATAATATAAAAAATAATCAGTAAAAGTCGGGGAAGCGGGTAAGGAAATTCCGCCAATCTGAGGATAGGTAACTTCTGCCGCTTGAACAAAAAAACTGACCAATATCCCCATAATTAAACAATTTATAAAAATAAAAACTTTTTTGGACATATTTGCATAATATAAGTATATAAAATTATTTTATTGGAAAAATTATAAATTTATTTGGATTGGTAACATCAGATTCTAAAATTGAAGGAATGCAATTGCCGGCAGCAAAATTAGCGCTGCTAAAATACTGACATTTATTGTCATCCATTAAAACCACTCCTAAGGGACCATTAATCTTAAAAGACCTTATTTGAAAATTTAATTCGCCGGTGGCTGCGCAGCTCTGGGTTGCGTTTGCATAGGGTGCGCCAAAACTATCTTGAACGCATTGATTTCTAACATTGCCATTATTTTTGCAATCAATATCATTATAAAAAATTACTTCGCCAATAGGCTCAGGAGTTGAATTAGCATACTCAGAAAGGTCGATGGTAAAATAAATTAAAGACGCTAAATTATAACCAAAGATATGATTAGGATTATTTGTTGTTTTTACGCCATTTAGGTCAGATACATTGCCAAAATCCACCGCGGCCTCGGCGTGAATACCTGTTGGGTCAATTATCAAACATTCCCCTCTATAATTATTATTAGTAAATAAAATTGCCGCAGGCGCTAATCCAGATAATCCATTAGCAGCCATTCGAGGAGATTCCATTTGAATAGAAGCTGTTTTTTTAAAAAAGGGCGGTTTGGTTTGCGCAAAATCAGCAATGTTCTGCTTAACAAAAAAGGGGACAGCTGTGCCGTCATTAACATTATAACCGCTTTCATCGTATAAATATAGCCCCTCGCTTTTTGTAATTATTCTATAAGATTTATAAATAGGATCTATAGAAATACCAGTCTCGGGAATAGGAGGGTTAGCTTCTCCAGTCGCGTAATTTTCGTTTCTATATAATAAATGACCTGATCCCTTAAAATTAGTTTCTGGAAAAGCCCAAATCTCTTTTAAGTTCGGAAACTTTTTAATAATAATTTGCTCTCCCTCGGTTAATTTTACATTATCGTTTTCTATTGGAATAGACATTTCAATGCTTGTTTTAATTTGATTGGTTTCTGGGTCAATTCTTTTATATTCCACACAAATTGGCACATCTGAACAACCCAAAGGAGATAATTCAACCACGGTTAAATTTTTATTAATAGTATTCAAAATTAACCAAGAACAAAATAATACTATTAATCCAATAAAAGCGCCTTGAAAACTATTTTTGGCCTTGCTAATTTCTTCTGATCGGTTGGCTCCTGCCACCATTCTTAAACCAGCGAAAACTAAAGTTATAAAAGCAATTACCGCTCCCAAGGCCACCAAAAACATAAAAAGATAAATAACGATTTGGGAAGTAGTGCTTTCACTCGTAATGGTAATGCCAAGAATGGACGGGTAAGTAATTTCAAAACTTGCGAAAGCCTTTCTTGAAAAAAGCAACGCAGTTAAGAAAAAATTGATAATAAAATATAATTTTTTATTCATAGTTTTAGTGTTCATTTGGTAAAAGCACAAAATAAGTTGGATTGAGGACATCGCTTCCTTCTAAGCTCGCAATGCAATTTCCGTCTGTAAAATCTTTATTAGTAAAATATTGGCAACGGGTTCCATCAACTAAAATTACGCCAGCCGGACCATCAATCCTAATAGATTTTATTGCTTTATTCTCAGGCGTAATAATTGATATTAAGCTTACCGGTTTCATATAAATATTATCGGTAGTAAATTTATACACATCCGACGATCCTTCGCATTTAGGACGGTCATAAAAAGTAACTGTTCCAGGGTTTTGTAAACCTACTTTAAAATATAAAACTGAAGCAACGTTATTTCCAAATGCTGTTATTCCTCCTAATTTTGTAAAATTAAAAGGGGCAGTAAAATTAGGCACCTGAACTAATGGTTCAATTTTTTCTGCTCCCAACAAGCCAACGCTCTTAAAGAGTGGGGCGCAAAATCCTCTAAATTTTGGCTCTGAGAAAAAGATTCCCGATGGTGTTCCCGGCTGGCTAATATTTTTAATCACTTGAAAAGATTGAGCTTTTTGAAAAAACTCAGGGCTCGTTTGAGAAAAATCGGGCACATCTCCATTTAGTTGATATGGCGCCGCTATTCCGCTACTAATTTTATAATCCTCTCTATCATATAAATAAATGCCTTCTGCTTTAGGGATAAGCTTATATGATTTAACGCTTGAATCAATTGTTAAGTCCGTTACTATAGTTGGATTATTAGGGTCAATATTAAGGGAGGGGGCGCGATAAGCAGGATCCAAATCAACAGGAGTGCCAAAATTAGATTCTGGAAATGTCCAAAGTTCCCACAAATCAGCATATCTTTTAATAACTATTTTTTCTCCCGATTTTAGTTTTAAATTATCATTACTTAAAGGAATAGACATCTCCAATCGCGTTTTAGCCTGATTAGTGGCTGGGTCAATTGTAGTATATTCCACACAAATAGGCACTTCCGAGCAATCAAATGTTGAAACCTGAACTTGGGTTAAATTTGAATTTACAGTATTTAAAATCATATAGGAACAAAATAAGACAATCAAACCAATAAAAGCTCCCATAATCTGGTTTTTGGCTTGACTAATTTTAGCTGGTTCTCCGCTCGCGGTCATAATTTTAAGTCCTGCTGAAAATAATATTATAAAAGCAATCACCGAACCAATAGCCACCAAAAACATAAAAAGATATATTATCATCAAAGTAGGGGGAGTGTCGTTCGTAATAGTAATTCCAAAAAGAGTAGGATAGGTAATTTCAAATGCATAAGCTGGTCCAATAAATATTAACCCTAAAAATATTAGAATTGCCAAAAAAATATTTAAGAAATGTAAAATTTTTGTCATATATTTATTTTATTATAATTTTTCTTCATAGGGAACCACAATGTACAAATTAACATTATTTAACATTGCTTCGTTTCTTTTATTAAAAAAAATATTATTGCTAATACAATTGCCGCTAATTACATTTGGATCGGAAATATCAAAATAATAACCTAATTCATAAAGCTCTGTTCCTATACTTTTAGATAATAATAAAATGCCATATTGTTTTGCTACTCGCACAGATAAAACTTGGCCTGCGCCAATAAATTCAGGACAAACTGAATCAATCTTTTTACTTTCAAAAAGATGGCTATGGTCAACTTCGGGAAGGAGGCACCCGGCTACGGCAGGAGTATTGACTTCGGCCGGAACATAACAATTTAAAACATTGTAAATAGTAATGCCTGAATCTTTTACATTGTTTAAAAAAGACTCAGAGCTTCTAAATAATAAAACCGAATTGACATTTAACCGGCTTGGCAAACTATTTTTGTCTTCATAAATTACTTGGCTTACACTCGGCAGGGGAGTTAAAGAAGGATAAAAAGTATAATCATAAGCTTTGTTATAATCGCTCCACGCAAACAAAACAGCGTAAAATTTAGAACCAGGTTGATTTAATATTTTAATTGATTTTATTCTATCTTTATATTTACAATTACCCAAAGTTTCAGAACGATAATATTCACTATCTTCTAAGTTAGGCACGCTTGCTTTAATGTAAAGAGGAGCGCAACCAGAACTGCCAAAATTAGCAGCATCATACAAATACATTCCAGGCAATTTTTTATAAACTTTAATAGATTTTACATTATTATCAATATGCAAAGAACCCGGTAAAGAATTCTTAAAATCATTTATATCATTGTTTTGATATCCACCCACCCGGAAAGGCGTTCCTCCAAAATTTTCTGCTGGAAACCCCCAAATTTCTTTTAATCCTTTGTATTGCCTAATGGTAATTTCATCAGCCGGCCCCAAATTAAGATTAGGATTATCATCTAATCCAGCTTCATATCTTAATTCACCACCCCTCCGATATTCTACACAAATGTCCCAATCCGAACCGCACTGCAAAGAACTAATTCCTGCTTTGGGAATTTCTTGGTTTATAGAATTTAAAATAAGATATGAAGAGAATAAAACTACTATGCCAATAACTGCGCCTGTAATTTGGGTTTTGGCTTTAGAAATTTTAGCTGGTTCTCCTCCCGAAAGAAATAAATTAATTCCTGCTCCAATTAAAACTATCACCGCCACTATTGTTCCAATTGCAACTAAAAAAGAATAATAATATTTAATATAATCTAAAGTTGAATTATTGCCAGTAATCAAGGGTGCAAAAGGAACTTGCGGGTAGGAAATTTCTAAGGCAGCTGAAACTAAACCGGGCATTAAACAGCTGGTTAATAAAATCAATCTTTGAATTTTGTTTATATAAAACATATTTATTTACTGAAGCTTCCCGGGCGAGCGCCTAAGCAACAATAATAATCATTCAAATAATTTTTAATAATCAACTGGCATTTAGTGCTATCTTTGTTTTCACGACATTCGTTTTTTTGTTCATCGGTCAAAGCATTATTATTAAATGGATAGCACCCCCATTGATTTTGGACTAAAGTAGTTGTTTCGGGCAAAGAAAGATTAGAAGGCGGAAATTGAGGATATATTTTATAAGTGCCTAAAGTTTGAGCAGTAATGCCTTCTTCACAAGTAAATAAATAAGTAGTATTAGCTGCTTCTTTATATGTTAAGCCAAATCCTTGCACGCATTCATTAAACCGGGTACGGACTACATTCAACATATCTAACATTGTAAAACGATTCGGGTCAGTTGCGCTTAAATTTTTAGCATATTGTACATCCCAAAGTCTTTGGCGCAAAACTTCAATTCTCTGAATAAAACCCGGCACAGCGTCAGTGCACGATTGAAGGCTATCAGCTTGATAAGCTAATACTTCTGCTGCCGAAGGCGCAGGAATTAATGTTTTATAAATACGAGATTGATATTTTTTAATTGTGTCATAAGGACAGACATTGAATTCAGCTTCATTATATTCAGGGGGTGGTTGGGTTTGGTCAATTGGATTAGATGGTTTAAAAATTTTTATTCTATCTTGGCCCGTATTTCTTTCTTCATAGCTGTTATAAACGGAGCTGTCTGCTATAGGAGGAATACAATAAGCCGCCCACCCTGA
>CALMWW010000016.1 GCA_937870835.1 uncultured bacterium | reverse complement strand
AATATGAGCGGGTGAAGGGAATCGAACCCTCGTAATCGGCTTGGAAGGCCGAAGCTCTGCCACTGAGCTACACCCGCATTTTATAAAGAGCACTTATAAATAGTCGGGGCACTGAGATTCGAACTCAGAATAAATCTTCCCAAAAGACTCGTGATAGCCGTTTCACTATGCCCCGATATAAATTTTTATAGCATTTTTAGGGTTTTCCGTCAAAATTTTTCTTGCTTTATAGTTGTTTTTTTGATATTAATTAGTATAACCTTTCTTTGTCCCCGTAGCTCAATAGGACAGAGCGACGGACTTCTAATCCGTAGGTTGTGCGTTCGATTCGCGCCGGGGACACTATGGAATATCCTAATAAAAAAATAGCTATTGTTGGCGCTGGCATTATTGGGCTCTATTTGGCAGAGCAATTGAGTAAGCAGGGACATTTAGTCTCTGTTTTTGAAAAAAAATCAGAAAATAAAGCAGGTTATAAGGTTTGTTCTGGATTATACTCCGAACGAATATTAAAATATATTCCTTTAGCACAGGATTGTATTGAAAACAAAATTAAGAGTTGTATAATCCAATTTTCTAAAAAACAAGTTAAATTAAATTTTCAACCTCAGCATTTAGTTATTAACCGGGAAAGACTAGTTAAGCATTTAATTTGTTTAGCAAGGCAAGCCGGCGCTAAATTATATTTTGAACAAGAAATTAAAGATATTCCCATTGGATTTGATTATGTGATTGGCTGCGATGGCGCTGGGTCTGCTATTAGAAAATTATTAAATTTATCAAGTCCGCAAATTAGTTTAGGCGCGCAAATTTTTATTGAAAAATCAGACAATTCTAATTTTGTTTTAAGCCAGCCAATATCCTCTGGGTTTTGTTGGAAAATTCCAAGAGGAGAACAAGTTGAATATGGCGTGATGGGCAGTCCGCGAAAAGCGGAAAAAGAATTTATTAATTTTTTGAAAAAAATTAATTTAGATTATTCAGGAAAATTATTTTCAGCCGCCATTCCTCAGCCAAAATTTTTAGGGAGAGACGCAGGATTAATTTTTCCGAAACGAAAAAATATTACCCTTTGCGGAGACGCAAGCGGTCTAACTAAGCCATGGAGCGGGGGAGGGATTATTTGGGGATTAACTGCCGCCGATATTTTATTAAAAACATTTCCTAATTTTTTAGAGTATAAAAAACAAACTATTAAACGATTTCGGGGCTTGATATTGAAAGGCCAAATTTCTAAACAATTAGTTTTTTTTGCTGGCCAATATTTACCCTTTGTTCTGCCAACCGAGATGGTTTATGATAATGACTTTCCAAATTTTTTGCCTACCTTATAGATATTTATTAAATTTATTTGAATAATTAAAACTTAATTTATCTTTGCTCTTTACTGAGGGGCATTAAAGTGTTATTCTATATTATGTATATTTTATACAGAGGATATTGTATTTATAAGAAAGTTGGCCCTTTAAATTAAAAAGGAGGGGTGCCAGAGTGGTTGAATGGGATGGTTTCGAAAACCATTATGGGGCAACTCATCACGAGTTCGAATCTCGTCCCCTCCTCTTTAGGCATAATCACGAGTTCGAATCTCGTCCCCTCTCCCGATGATTTAATAGGAGATAGAGAGACGAGATTCGAAGGCGGAG
>CALMWW010000015.1 GCA_937870835.1 uncultured bacterium | reverse complement strand
CCTCGCTTCGGCGGGCAGTTTTGCGAGCAAATCAAAGGGCTTTTTGAAATCAATTAAAAGTTTTTGCTGGCTGATTTGGCGGTTCAAGCCGATTTTTTTGATAAAATTTTTCATCTCCGAAAAATCTTCTTGCAAAGCGAGATTTTTGGCTTGATTGGCCTCAATAATCCAGTTTCTCGTGAGTTCAAGCCAATGATTGCCTTTTCGCTCAAAATCCGATAATTTTTCCTCCAAAGTTTTCTTTTCGCTCGTCAGGGCGTTTTTCTTTTGCTGAAATTCCGCCAGTTCAAAAGTGCCCTCAAGGTAAGCGTCGGTTAGCCGGTTTATCTTTGTTTTGAGTTCATCAATTTTCTTTTTGAGATTTTGAGCGAAAAGATCTGATGTTTGGGGGTTCTCATTTTCCCATTTTTTCAATTTATCCAAAAATCTATCTCGCCAAACATCGGGCAAAGAAACTTTTTGACATTGTTCCTTTACTTGCTCGGCAAATTTTTCTTCTCGCAAAAAGCCTCGTTGAGAACATTTTTGAGTTTTGCTTTTGTAAGTGCAATAGTAATAAACAAATTCCAGCCCGCTTTTCTTAACTTGTTTTTCGGCGGTAATGGCATAGCCGCACTCGCCGCACTTGGCAAAACCCAAAAATGGAAAGTTTTTGACCTTCGGCTTTTTGCGGGGTTTGCCGTTGTCTCTTAACGCTTCTTGTATTTTGTCAAAAAGTTTCTTTGTAATCATTGGCTTATGGCTTCCTTGATGAAGCTCGCCGCGGTAAAGAAAATGTCCTTAGTAAAATGGATTTTTCAAAATATGTTCAATAGACGATAAGGACATTTTCTTTCCGCTTTTTGGGCCAACCAAGCCAAGAGAAAACATTTTGCTATGAATGGCGGTAAGTGTGTAATTTCGGGTGGCAAAAGCCCGCAAAATTTCTTTCACTTTGTTAAAAGTTGTTCTGTCGGGTTCAATAGTCCGCAAACGGGGTTCGTTGAAATATCCGAGCGGGGCTTTTGCCGAAAGTTCGCCTCGCCTAATCTTCTGCCTAATTCCTCGCAAAATGTTTTCTCTTAAATTGTCGGTGTAATACTTGGCCTGCCCACAGGCAACAGACAACATAAATTTTCCTTGCGGTGTCGCTTCAAACCAAAATGTGGGGAAATTTAGCGAGGTAATTTTTCCAGTGTCCACGAGATAAACAATTTGTCCGCCCTCTATTGAATTTCTCGCCAATCTGTCTGGATTCCACGCTAAAATTCCTTCGGCGTTTCCTTTTTCAATTTCCAAAAGCATT
>CALMWW010000014.1 GCA_937870835.1 uncultured bacterium | reverse complement strand
ATCGACGATTATGTGCTCGGAGAGCTCGGAATAAAACTGCCAGAGGGGGGGGCAGAGCGGGTATTTGAAGTTTGGAGTGATGAAATTCAGACCCGACTTGACCCTTCATATTTTCGTCCTATTTTCAAAATGTTAGACAAAATTTTCTCAACCACGAAATACAATGTTAAAACCTTGAAAAATCTTTCAACAAAAATAACAAGCGGAGCAACGCCGTTATCCGGTGGCGACGCTTACACAGACCAAGATAGCGGAATTCCGTTTGTGAGAAGCGGAAACATAAATCCAGACAACGAAATTGATTTTAATTCTTTGCTTTATGTTAAGCCGGAAATTCACAATAAAAAATTGAAAAGCTCGCAGTTGAAAAAGGGCGATTTGATGATTGCGATTGTTGGTGCGACAATCAGACAAGTTTCTGTTTATGAAAATGATAGAGAAGCGAATATCAATCAAGCGATTGCGCTGGTTAGATTGGACGAGCAGGTTAATCCCGAATACGCAAAGGAATTTCTATACTCAAAAATCGGACAAATTCAATTAGACAGAATTAAACGGCCAGTCGCTCGCGCGAATATCAATCTTGATGAAATTGGAAGTTTGCGGGTTATTTATCCGCCAAAAGATAAGCAAAACGAAATGGTTGCCAAAATCAGAAAGATACGAGCAAAAGCAACGGAATTGCGACAAGAAGCGGAAAGCATTGTCGCCGGAGCGCAGAAACAAGTCGAGCAGATGATTTTGGCGTGAATACGGGTATTTGATTTTAAAATTAGCAAAATCTTGACTGATAAAATTGTTTTTATAAAATATAAAATGTAAAAAATATGAATGAGAAACTCAAAACCCTAATCAAAAACAACAAAACAACCATTTTGGTAAGCGTTTGCGCGAGCGTGTTGACCGTCGCGATTTTAGTTGTGGTCGGAGGGATTATTCTTGCCGTGAGCGGCGCTTCTTTTCCTAGCGCCGTTTCTTCTTTTTTGAATAAAAATGTGGCGCCTGTAGTCGGCGGCAACGGAGAGACAGTAAAAACAGACACGGCCGCTGAAGAATCGCGAATTATTGATGTGGTTGAAAAAGCCAGCCCGGCGGTTGTCTCTATAGTTATTACAAAAGATGTGCCGATTATCGAGCAGTACTATCAGGAATTTGATCCGTTTGGAGACGATTTCTTCAATGATTTTTTTGGCAATAACGGTTTCAGGTTCCGCATTCCTGCTCCTCAGCAAAAACAAAATGGTACGGAAAAGCGCGAAGTTGGGGGCGGCTCGGGGTTCTTTATCTCATCTGACGGCTACATTGTAACTAATAAGCATGTGGTAGATGACGACAAGGCCGAATACACGGTACTTGCCAATGACGGCAAGAAATACGATGCCGAGATATTGGCTAAAGATTCGGCACTGGATGTGGCGATTTTGAAAGTGAAAGGTACCGGCTTCCCATATCTTTCGTTTGGCGACTCCGACAAATTAAAACCCGGACAGACCGTTATTGCCATTGGGAACGCTTTAGCCGAGTTCCGCAATTCGGTTTCGGTCGGCGTGGTGTCGGGTTTGTCCCGTTCAATTACTGCCGGAGACGAATTCGGCAAATCGGAACAGCTGGAAGGGGTGATTCAAACAGATGCGGCCATCAATCCCGGCAATTCCGGCGGACCTCTTTTGGATATCAAAGGCAATGTGATTGGAGTTAATGTCGCCGTATCGCGCGGAGCCGAAAACATAGGATTTGCGCTCACCAGCAACACGGTTAAGGGCATTGCTGATTCCGTAAAAAAGCATGGCGAGATCGTGCGGCCGTATCTTGGCGTCCGTTATGTGCAGATAACGGAGAATTTGAAAAAGAAAAATAATCTTACGGTTGATTATGGCGTCTTGGTATCACGCGGCGAAACAGCTGAAGATTTGGCGGTCATTCCCGGATCGCCAGCCGATAAAGCCGGCATCGTTGAAAATGACATCATTCTTGAAGTTGACGGAGTAAAACTTGAGCAAGGAAAGTCGCTTGCCTCAATTATTAGACAGAAGCAAATCGGAGACGCCGTAAAACTGAAAATTTTGCACAAAGGAAGCGAAAAAACGGTTGAGGTGAAATTAGAGAAGGCTCCGAAGAGTTTATAGTGGTAGAAAATAAAAATCCCCCGTTAAGGGGAAGCGAGGGATTTTTATTTTTCTTTGATCTGGATTTTGACTTTGGAGCTCGGCTTGACTTCGGCTTTGGGCATCACGATTTTGAGGACGCCTTTTTCGTAGGTTGCCTCAACCGCGTCTTCTTTGACCGCGGCCGGCAAGCGCACCATTCGTTCAAACGATCCTTGGCGGATTTCTTTGCGCCAGTATCCTTTTTTCTCCTCTTCCTTTTTCTCGTCCATTGAGCCCTTTACCCGCAAAACGCCGTCTTCAACCGACACATCAACTTTTTCCGGATCGAAGCCGGGAATTTCCATCTCGGCAATCACGTCTTTGTCTGTTTCCTTAATATCCATCGCGGGCTTGGCAAGCTCCATGCGCGGAAATACCGGCAACAGCCAATCATCATCGCCGAAGAACTTATCAAGATCAGAGAATGGTTTCCATGGAATGAGTGACATAGTTGCACCTTCTTTCTTAATTTATTTTTAATAAATTTCGACCTTTTGATTGCATTTTATCAATTCGTTGTTTCTCAGTCAAGATTTTTCAACGGCGCGCCAGCTTATGCTGGCACAAATTCCGTCGGCGCGAAAAGCGAGGGCGCGGCGGAAGGGGGTGTGGGGGGGA
>CALMWW010000013.1 GCA_937870835.1 uncultured bacterium | reverse complement strand
GAATAATGTATTTAATGAAATTAGACCATATGGTTGAGGATATCATTCATATGAGAGCAGTTGGCCCTTATTCTTTAATTACTCAACAACCTTTAGGCGGAAGAGCCCATTTTGGCGGCCAAAGATTTGGAGAAATGGAAGTATGGGCTTTAGAGGGTTATGGGGCAAGTTATACCCTGCAGGAAATGTTAACCATAAAGTCAGATGATGTTTTGGGAAGGGCTTCTGCTTATGAAGCAATTATTAATGGAGAAAAAATTAAAAATTTGAATATTCCCGCTGCTTTTAATGTGATTTTAAAAGAATTACAATCTTTGGCTTTATCGATTAATTTAATAAAATCTCAAAATCCTTAATGGACGGGTAAAATTACTCCTATGGTTTATAAAATAAAAGAAACTGAACAAAAAGAAGAAACTAAAACTGAAAAACCAATCAGTGATTTTGATTCTTTACAGATTAAACTTGCTTCTCCTCAAGAGATATTGAATTGGTCGTTTGGCGAAGTTACAAAAGCAGAAACTATTAATTATCGGACTCAAAAGCCAGAAAAAGAAGGACTTTTTTCTGAGCAAATTTTTGGTCCTGTCAAAGATTACGAATGTGCCTGCGGTAAATACAAGGGAATGAGATATAAGGGAGTGAAGTGCGACCGTTGCGGCGTAGAAGTGATTCATTCTCTTTCAAGAAGGGAAAGAATGGGCCATATTGAATTGGCAGCCCCAGTCACTCATATTTGGTTTTTAAGAAGTGTTCCTTCAAGAATAGGATTGCTTTTAGATATTCCTCAAAACGCTTTAGAGTCAGTAGTTTATTATAATGGTTATATTGTGACTCAAGTCGATGAAGAGGCAAAGAAAAAAGTTCTTCTTCAATTAGAAAAAGAATATCAAAGTAAAATAGAAAAAATAGAAAAAGAAAGCAAAGAAATCAAAGATAAAAATCAAAAAAAGAAAAAAGAATTAAAAGCAAAATTTTCTAGATTGTCTGACGCTCAAAAACAGGCAATAAAAGAATTATCAGAAACAAAAGAAAGATTAGTAAATGAATTATTAATGATAAGGCCAAAAGCAATTTTTTCCGAAGTCGATTATCTTCTTCTTTCAAAAAAATATGGTCATATTTTTACTGCCTCTACTGGCGCTGCTCCAATTAAAAAGTTTTTAGAAGAAGTCAATTTATTAGACCTCCAAGAGGAATTGCAAGAGGTTTTAGAAAAACAAAAAAAGAGAGGGCAAGTAGAGACAAAATTAATTAATAGGTATCGTTTAGT
>CALMWW010000012.1 GCA_937870835.1 uncultured bacterium | reverse complement strand
AGTCCATTAGTATTTGGATAACCGCAGTAATAAACTCCGATTGCAGTTGAGTTCCAATCACTAATTACCTTTTCGTTATACTGGTAAGGGCCTTTGTAAGGTTGAATCATATGATTTGTTCCTTTCGGGGGTTAATTATTTAGTGCAGAGTTTCTTTCCGTCGACCTTTCCATCGGATTTTCACTTTGCTATTATAAGTTTAGCAAATTGATAAATACTTGTCAAATCATTTTGATAGGTGTATCATAACAATATGAAAACATCAGAAGACAAAAACAAATTTATAGGCCAAAAAATAAAAGAGGCTAGAGAAGCCGCCGAAAAATCCCAAAAGGAGTTGGCGGACGCTCTTGGTTTTGAGTCGGCTACTGCTATCTCACTGATTGAATCGGGCGAACGAAAAGCAAAAATTGAGGATTTAGAGAAAATGGCTGAATTTTTACATAGGGATATAAAATTTTTTCTTGGGATAGAAGAAAAGGCTGATATTCGTTTTGCGCTTCGTGCCGATAAAGATTTATCGAAAAAAGACCAAGACGAAATTTTAAGGTTTATTGATTTTGTTAAAAAGGAAAAAGATGGAAGAACAAAATAACAAACCAAGAATTGGCTTTGCTCGCAATACAGCGAGGAAATTATTAGAAAATGCCGGAATAAAAAATCCGCCCGTTTTAATTAGAGATATTGTAAGCCACATAAAAAAAGAAAAGGATTTGTCGGTTTATTCTTGGGCTTTTGGTGAGGATACTGATGGCATACAAATTACGGAAGGCGAAAAAGCGGCAATTGGATATAATCAAAAACAGCATCCCCACCGTCAAAGATTTACTGTTGCTCACGAAATCGGCCATTTGCTTTTGGGGCATACAGGAAAAAATTTTATTTTAGATTTGAATAGCAAAAAACCTGAAGAAATTGAAGCAAATCAATTTGCCGCAGAATTATTAATGCCGTTGGAAATGCTGAAAAAAGATTTCCAAAATGGAAAGAAAACTGCAAAAGATATTGCCCAAGCGTATAATGTTAGCGAGGAAGCAGTCTGGTGGCGATTGTATGATTGCAAACTGATTACCAAAATTTAAAAACGGCGCGCCAATTTCGTTGGCACGAAAAATTGCGGCGGCGAAAAAAGAAGCGGCGAAAGCGAGGGCG
>CALMWW010000011.1 GCA_937870835.1 uncultured bacterium | reverse complement strand
GGTGGACCCGAGGAGAATTGAACTCCTAACTCTACTATGCGAAAGTAGTATTATGCCGTTTAACTACGGGCCCATTTTCTATAAATGCTTTAAAATAGTTTTAAGATATAGTTTTTATTTAACCCAGTACTTTTCTTTTATTTCTTGGTTAATTTCATTTTCAACATTTGTTTTTTGCTGTCTGGCTTTGGCTGCCAAACAAGCCAACTCTTCATCGCTTAAAGATGATAATTCTTTGATTTTATTTTTTAAGAATTTTTTTGTATTATGGCGAGGATCTTTTAATACCTCTTCTAACAAAATATCTAAAATTTGTCCAATTTTTGGACCTGGTCCAATTTTTAATTGATCCATTATATCTTGACCATTTACTTTTAACATTTTTACCGAGACAGGGTCTCGCGAAACTTTATCAATCATATATTGAAAATGCCTTAATTTATATGGTTCGGCCTTAGGGCAGCCAGATCCAATTCGGTCGGCCATTCTAATTTTTAATAAGTCTTCCATATTTTCGCGTCCTACATTTTTTATTAGCCGCCTAATAGAAGCTTCTTTTACTTCGTCCACATTATAATAAAATAAATGATATCTAACTAAAGTAACAATTTTTTCAGCTTCTTTATTAGGAAAATGAAGCCGCTTCATTATTTGTTCTGTCATTTTTGCGCCAATAATTTCATGATTATAAAAAGTAGCGTCTTTTCCTTCGCCGCGTTTAGCTCGAGGTTTGCCAATATCGTGCAATAAAGCAGCCATTCTAACTGGGAAGCTATATCCTTTTTTGGCAGAATAATCCAAACATTCTAAATTATGGCGGTAGCAATCAAAAATATGGTGTTTGTTTTGAGAAACCCCATAACCTTCTAAAAGCTCTGGCAGAATATAAGATAATAAGCCACTTAGGCGTAAATCCTCTATTCCTGTTGCCGCATTAGGGCTATTGATTATTTTAATAAGTTCATCGCGGATTCGCTCTGCTGATATTTTAGTTAATAATTGTTTATTTTCTAAAATAGCTTGCCAGGTTTTTTCTTCTATTGTCCAGCCCTTTCCTAAACTAGCCTTAAAACGAATAGCGCGAAGCATTCGCAAAGCATCTTCGCTAAATCTTTCTTTTGGGTCGCGAACAGCGCGAATAATTTGATTTTTTAAATCATCTTGGCCGTTAAAGAGGTCAATAATTTCGGGGGCGGTTTGCTCTTTGTTTAATTTTAAGGCCAAGGCATTAATGGTAAAATCTCGTCTTTGCAAGTCTTCTTCAATGGTTTTTGACCATTTTACTTCATTGGGGTGTCGGCTGTCTGTGTAGTCAGCCTCAGATCGGAAGGTGGTAATTTCAATAATTTCATAAATTGGTTCTTTGCCTTTTTTATTTTTGGGAAAAGCTACTCCAACTGTGCCAAAAGTGTTTTCATAATAAGTTTTGATGTTTAAATTTTCAAAAATAGCCTGAGTTTGTTCTGGATGGGCTGAAGTGGCAATATCCCAATCAGACGGTTTAACATTTCTTAAATAATCCCGGGCGCATCCACCGACAATATAGGCCTCAAAACCTTTTTGTTGCAAAGTTTGCAAACAAAAAATAACATTTTTAGGAATTTTTATTTTAATATTTTTTACTGGCATAGATGTTTGTATTTTAGCTTAAAATTATCAGCTTGACAACTAATTTTATTTTGTTAAAATAATACTAAAAGAGATTGATGTTTTATCAGGTCGGAATGGGCTCCGATTTTTTTATTAAAGCAATCCTTTTCTTTTTATTATTTTTTGTGGTGTATTTTATTTGTTAAGAATATAGGCCCAATTGTAATATAATTAATATAAATAATTAATATAAAATAATTAAACAAAAAATAGATAATAAATACAGATAATAAATCTAAGATTAAAAAATAAAAACAATCATGGACACTCAATCATTTTTATCCGCAATTACTCAAATTGCTGAGGAAAAGGGGCTGGAGCAAGATAAGGTTTTAGAAACTGTTGAGCACGCCTTGGCCTCAGCTTATAAAAAAGAATATGGCAAAAAAGGACAATCTTTCAAAGCTAAGTTAGATCCTAAAACTGGGAAGGTTGAATTTTGGCGTGTTAAAACCGTTGTTGATGATACAATGGTTTATATTCCTAATCCAACCGAACAAGCAAACGACGAAACCGATGCCAAAGATAGCGAATTAAATTTTAATTTTAAAATAAAAGATAGTTATTATCCTACCGAAAAAGAGCTCAATGTTAATTCAGACGAGGGAGGGGCTGGACAAAGCGGTGGAACAACTCGTCGGGTTAGGTATAATCCGGAAAGGCATATTTTAATTGAAGAAGTTCAAGAACAGGGGTTGGCTTTGAAGGTGGGAGACGAGATGATTATTCCTGTTGAGCAGAAGAGTGATTTTGGACGGATTGCTGCTCAAACTGCCAAGCAAGTGATTTTACAAAAAATTAGAGAAGCTGAAAAAGATGCGGTTATTAACGAATACAAATCTAAAGAAGGTGAAATCGTCAGTGGAATTGTGCAAAGAATTGAAGGACCTAATGTTTATTTTGATATTGGCAAGAGTTTGGGTATTTTGCCGAAAGAAGAACAGATTCGCGGTGAATTTTATAAAGAAGGTCAGCGCTTAAAGTTATATGTTTTGCGCGTAGACACTACCCCCAAAGGTCCAATTATTTTGCTTTCTCGAGCTTATCCTAAATTGGTTTCTAAACTTTTTGAATTAGAAGTTCCGGAAATTTCCAGTCATCAAATTGAGATTAAAGCTATTGCGCGCGAACCGGGTAGCCGCACTAAAGTGGCCGTAGCTTCATTAGCAAATGGAGTTGATCCGATTGGCGCAATGGTGGGGCAAAGAGGAGTTCGGGTTTCTACGGTGATTTCAGAATTAGGCGGGGAAAAAATAGACATTGTAGAATATTCAGATGACCCAGCTAAATTTATTACTAATGCTTTATCTCCAGCTAAAGTAATTGAAGTTAAGGTAATGCCTAGAAATACAGCTTTAGCTATTGTTCCAGCCGACCAGTTGTCATTAGCTATTGGCAAGGACGGCCAAAATGTTCGTTTAACCGCCAAGTTAACGGGTTGGAAAATTGATGTGAAGAGCGATCAACAAGTTAATGAAGAGAAAAACAATCAAGAAGATTTAGATAATTTAGAAGAAGATGAAGAAGATTTAAAAAATTCTGAATCTTCAGGAACGAAAAAGTTAAAAGAAGAGACAATGTCTGCTGAGGGACCGGCAAACGATGAGGATGGAGAGGGAGTAGGCGAGAAGGAAGAATAAATTAAAATAAAATTCTGAGTTTAATATCTTTACTGACCTACCTATATATATATGTATATATGTTATTATCTTTGCTTTATCTTCCTATGTCATTGTAAGAAATAATTAAACAGCGCGCTTGCTTAAATTAATTAAATAAATTTTTATGAAATACGAAATAAAAGTTATTAGTCCGAGTCTTCAAAAAATTGAAGTTGAGCTTACAGCCGAAGAATTTAATAAATTTTATAGCGAAGCCTTAAAGAAAGTGGCTGCTGAAGCAGAATTGCCGGGATTTAGAAAAGGCAAAGCTCCTTTGAATCTTGTAGAAGAAAGAACTAACCCAGCTGCGCTTTTATCAGAAGCAGGGGAATTGGCTATTCGCGATACTTGGTTAAAAATATTAAAGGAAAGCCAACTGGAAGCCATAGCTTCGCCTCGGGCTGAAATATTAAAAATTGCCAAAGACAATCCATTTATTTTTAGCTTGGAAGTAGAGGTGTTGCCAAAGATATCTTTACCAGATATTCGCGCGATTAGCGCTTCGGTTAAAAATGAAGAAAAAATTGAAGTTACTGATAAAGAAGTTGAAGATTCAATTGAGTGGTTAAGGCAATCGCGGGCGGAATTAATTGATAAAGAAGATAACATAGAAAAAGGAGATATGGCAGAAATACAATTTGAATTTTTAGGAGCTTCAGAAAAATTGCCGGTCGGAATTCAAGAGGATAGCTTTATTATAGGGAAAGGACATTATATTAAGGGAATGGAAGACGCTTTAATAGGAATGAAAAAAAATGAAGAAAAAGTTTTTACTGGCGAGGTGCCAATGGGTAAAAAAGGAGAATCGTCTGAACCAGTAGAAGTAAAGGTTAAAGTAAAAAATATAAAAAAGGTTAACTTGCCGGAAGCCAATGACGAATGGGCTAAAAGTTTAGGAAATTTTACGACCTTATTAGAATTAAAAGAAGATATTAAAAAAGGAATTTTAGAAGAAAAAGAAATGGCAGCGCGGGAGAAAAAAAGAGCTATGATTTTAGAGAATATTTGCAAAGCTGTTGAGGTGGATGCGCCAGCTTCTTTAATAGCGCGAGAGACCGATGCCCTTTTAAATAATTTGAAAAATAGAGTAGAAAATGAAACAGGTCTTTCTTTTGCGCAATATTTAGAGCAGCTTAAAAAAAGCGAAGATGATGTAAGAAAAGAATATGAGCAGATAGGGGCAGAGCGGGTGAAAGCTTATTTAGTTTTGAATCAAATTGAAAAAGATGAAAAAATTGAAGCAACCGAATCAGAAATTCAAGCAAAAATAGAAGAAATATTAAAACCATATTCAGATACAGATAAAGAACGAGCGCGGCAAGAAATTGAACGAAGCGAGACGAAGGCCTACTTAGCCGATGAAATTAAAAGAGAAAAAATATTTAAATTATTAGGAGCTTAAAATTCAATAAGGTTTTTATTTTTAAATTTTCATTTTATAGTTTATAATAATATTAACAATAATTTTAATAATAAAAATAATAAAATAAATAAAACTATTATGAGTGTAATACCTACTGTAATTGAAAAATCACAATATGGAGAAAGAGCTTATGACATTTATTCTCGCCTCTTAAAAGAAAGAATTATTTTAATTGGTGGGGTAGTAGATGATTATATGGCTAATTCTATTGTGGCTCAGCTGTTATTTTTAGCGAGCAAAGATCCCGAGAAAGATATTCAAATGTATATTAATAGTCCGGGAGGCTCGGTAACAGCAGGATTGGCAATTTATGATACAATGCAATATATTAATCCAGATGTTTCTACGGTTTCAATTGGAATGTCAGCATCAATGGGAGCTTTGCTGCTAGCCGCTGGAGCAAAGGGTAAACGTTATGCTTTGCCAAATTCAGAAATTTTACTTCATCAAGTAATGGGAGGAGTAAAAGGACAGGCCTCCGAAATTGAAATTACGGCTAAACAAATTTTAAGAATTAAAGATACAATGAATAAAATTTTAGCCAAGCATACTGGCCAACCCTTAACGAAAATTGCTAAAGATACGGACCGCGATTTTTATTTAACTGCTGAAGAAGCCAAAGAATACGGCGTAATTGATAGAGTTATTACAAGCCAATTTGTGAAAAGCAAATAAAT
>CALMWW010000010.1 GCA_937870835.1 uncultured bacterium | reverse complement strand
TTTCAGCCCTGCGCTCTATGGGGTTTAAATAATAAAAACTCAAAATCAATATTTATTAAAAAGTTATTATTTAAAAAGTTAGAAGGCCTTTATTAAAAGGCCTTTATTATATTCAAGCAGTAAAACATAAAAAATTCGCTCTAAAAATTAAGAACGAATTTATAATTTTGAACCAATTAAGGATGAGGAGACATTGAATTAGACCAGCCGGTTGAACCAGCAGAGGGCTGACCTTGTTTGGCTGGATTAGAAGATGAGGGCGAATTTCCAATCGGCACAATTGGATTTAATTGAATTGTTTTAGCAGTGATGCTTCCATCTTGATTAGCTGTTCCGTTAACCATTACTTTGTCCCCAACTTTTAAATCTGACAAAGCTCCTTCGGTTGTTTGAAAAACTTTTGTAGAATTAGAAAAAAAGATTATCTTTGAACTGCCATTGCTTAATTTTACAATAAAACTTTTATCATCTTGGCTCGCAATTTCTCCATTGGCAATTCCAGTATTGCCAATCATTTTTTGCCCGTTCGTTCCATTATTTATATTTCCATTATTCATATTCGCCATATTTTGAAAATTGCTGCGATTAGATTTTTTATTTTGGCCATAAACCATTCCCCCATAAAAAGAAGCGGCAATAACCACGATGAGTGCTATAATAATTCCAATAATTTTAAGTTGATTATTTTGTTTCATATTAATTTAATTTTTATTAATTTTATTATTTCTTACATATAAATCAATTATCATATCAAGAACATCGTTGGGGGGCAAAATTACTGCCAAACACTCCTTGCCCTCTTTTTCTAACTTTTGAGCTGTTTTTCTTATATCTTTATAAATTATATTATCGTCATCTTTTTCGCCCCAATTTATAGCACAAAATTCTTCTATTTTTTCCCACCCACTTTTAGGTGCGGGACGGCTCTCATAAAAATCGTATTCTCCTTCAGCTGATTTAAGTGAGGTGTTTATTATTTTTATTTCTCCGCCCTCTACCATAAAAGGAACTTTTTGTCCTTTATTCATTAAGTTTGTTGCTTCGTTATTTATTTTCATAGTTTTTTATTTTTTTTATTATTTTTATTTTTTTATTCATACCTTAGCGCTTCAATTGGATTTAATTTAGACGCCCTTTGAGCGGGATAATATCCAAAAGTAATTCCTATTAAAGCGGCTACCCCAAAAGCTAAAAAAATTGACCATAAAGAAATTTTAGTAGTCGTAAATCCAAAATAATTAACTCCCCACGCCACTAAATATCCTAAAATTATACCAATTAATCCCCCTAAAAAAGTTAGAGCCACAGCTTCGCCTAAAAATTGCAAATTGATATCTTTTTTTCTGGCGCCAATAGCTTTTCGCAATCCAATCTCTCGGGTTCTTTCGGTGACAGTCGTCAACATCATATTCATAATGCCAATTCCTCCCACAAGCAAAGAAATAGAAGCCACTGAAGCTAACAAAATAGTAAAAGTGTTTGCCACTGAAGAGGCGGTTTCAGCTATATCGGCCTGATTGGTGGTGCTAAAATCGGCCTTGCTAACATCAGAGATATTATGGCGCTCTAAAAGCAAAGTTGTAATTTGATTTTGCAGGTCGCCCATAACTTTTTGGCTTGCCGCAGAAACATAAATACTGCTCACATATTTGCTTCCTGACAAGTATTGTTGATAAGTAGTAATTGGTAAAAAAACCATATTGTCCTGACTATTCATTGCCTCACCCCCTTTAGGAAGGGAAACTCCAATAACCGTAAATTCAAGGCCATTGATTCTAATTTTTTTGCCAAGCGCTTCAGCGTCCTCGCCAAATAAATCATCTTTGACTGTTGCCCCTAAAATAGCTACTTTGGATTTATTTTTAATATCTTGCTCTGATAAAAAAGCCCCTTCTCCAATCTCAAGATTCCGAACAGATAAATAATCAGGAACAGTGCCAACGACTTGCACATTAGTATTCGTTCCTTTAGCTAAAACTTGTTTACGAGATGATATTTCCGGTTCCACAGCCACAGCAATAGGTATTTCATTTTTAATCGCATAAGCATCATCTAAAGTTAAGGTTTGAGCTGACCCTCGTCCGCCGCTCACCCACATTCCCACGCCCCTTTGAGCTCCCGGGGTTACAACAATTAAATTTGAACCTAATGATTCAATTCGCGATTGAATGCTGCTTTGAGAACCTTGTCCAATTGCAACCATTACAATGACTGACCCGATACCAATAACAATGCCTAAAATTGTCAACGCAGAACGGACTTTGTTGGCTAATAAGGCAAAACCTATTTCTTCTATTAAATCTTCTATTTTCATAAAATTTAAGTTTTTTTCTTTAATTCGTCAAAATCAGAGATAATTGAACCGTCTTTTAAACTAATAATTCTATCGGCATATTCGGCGACCTCCCGTTCGTGAGTAATTAAAACTATGGTATGGTGTTGATTCCTGTTTAAATCGGTAAATGTATTTAAAACTATTTCACCAGTTTTAGAATCTAAATTGCCAGTTGGCTCATCAGCTAAAATTAAAGAAGGGTTATTAACTAAAGCGCGCGCAATCGCCACTCTTTGCATTTGCCCACCCGATAATTGATTACTTAAATGATTATAATAAACTTCATCTAATCCAGCATTTTTTAAGGCCTGTTTTGCTAAGACCTCTCGTTTCGCTTTAGAAACTTCTGCATAAATTAAGGGAAGCATTACATTTCGCAAAACTGTTGCTCTTGGCAAAAGATTGAAAGTTTGAAAAACAAATCCAATTTTTTTATTTCTTATTTCAGCTAATTCATCATCGGATAACTTTGAAACTTCTTTTCCATCTAAAATATATTCTCCTCTTGTGGGAACATCTAAAGCGCCAATAATATTCATCAAAGTTGACTTGCCCGAACCAGAAGGACCAGTAATAGCCACAAATTCACCCTCATTTATGGTAAGAGAAATACCTTTTAATACTGAAACTGGACCAGCAGTGGATAAATAATCTTTTGTAATATTTTTAAGCTCAATCATATAAATACCATAACTATAAAT
>CALMWW010000009.1 GCA_937870835.1 uncultured bacterium | reverse complement strand
CAAAATGTTTTCTCTTAAATTGTCGGTGTAATATTTTGCTTGTCCGAAAGCGACAGAGAGCATGAATTTTCCTTGCGGTGTCGCTTCAAACCAAAAGGTGGGGAATTTTAGCGAGGTGATTTTTCCAGTATCAACCAAATAAATCACCCTGCCGCCGTCTATTGAATTTCTGGCTAATCTGTCGGGATTCCACGCTAAAATTCCCGAAGCGTTGCCTTTTTCAATTTCACCAAGCATTTCATTGAAAATCGGTCTGCCGGGTTCTTTGGCTGTTCTGCTTTCCGTGTATTCTTTTACGATAAAAAGATTGTTTTGCTTGGCGAAGTCCCGAAGCTCGGCAAGTTGGGCCTCAATAGACAAAATTTGTCTTTCTTCTTCCTCGGTTGATTTTCGGCAATAGATAAAGTATTTAATCATAGTTTTTATTCCTTAATTGTATTTGAAAAAGGCAACGCTTTACACCGACAATTTAATAAAATCTCGCTTTGCTTTTCGCCTTCGGCGAAAGAAAAAATCGGCTTTTGTTTTTCAAAACAAGCAAACTTTTCAAGTTTGCGAACCGCCAAATCAGCCAGCAAAAACTCTTAATTGATTTCAAAAAACCCTTTAATTTCCTCGCAAATCTGCCAGCCGAAGCGAGGCGCGAAGCGCCGAGCGAGGCGACTAATTCAATATGGTGGTGTCTACTGGACGATGTCAGAACTTTCTTTGAGCAAAATCCAGAGGATTTTGCTGATTGACCCGCCCAGCGTTTCCGCTCGCCTGACGGCGAGCAAAACAGAAAAATTTTCTTAACATTTTTTAATCGCCTGCCCCCCAAATTTTTTTCAATTAAGGAAACGAAAAATTTTCTGTTTTGCCTTCCTGCTAACGCAGGAATTGCGGAAACGCTTTCCCACCCCCAGACGAGGCAAGCGGGCAAAAATTCATTTTCCCCACACCCCTTTTTCTTTTTGCCCGCCTGCTGGAAACCCGAGAGCGTTTTTTCAGACGGCGGCGAGGCCCCAAAAGAGTGGTGAGCGGGGTTAGTTGTCTTAATCAAATATATCAGATTTCTTTGGTTTTTTAAACATTTCTATAGCTTCTTTTTGTTGCTCGTTAAAGTTTTTTAAATCTTCATCAGTAATACTATTTACAATTTTCTCAATTTCACTGATTTGGTAAAGAGCTTCAATTGATTTTTTATTTAATTCTCGCTTTTTCGTTGACACATAATCACCTATACCTTGAGAAAAAACATCTGAAACAAAAGCGGATAAAAAAGTGGCCGTGTCAGATTTATTTTTCAACAATTCAGTAATGAAACTTTTGACTACTTCTTCGCCTGCGTTTTCTTTCCAACGAAATAACAAGTATGCTAAATGCTTATTGTCTTTCAAATTATTTTTATCAATTTCATTAAATTTTCCCGAAATAGCCGATTTCAAATTTTCTATTTCCGATTGTTCGAGCAAAGTTTCCTCGCTCGGCTTTTTATTTTTTTCTTCAAATTCGTGAACAACCAAACCAGCAAATTTAACTGCGGGATATAGAACACTACTATTCTTAACTAATTCCGCAATAAATGCACCTCTTTTGCCTTTTTCCACTTTTTGTTTTATAGAGTGATAGCTTAGCCTTGAAACAAGTGTATCTATGTCCTCTAAATCCCACATGCCAAAACGCTTGTCGTCCACTTCTTCCTCAAGTTGCCAAAGACTTAAAATAAAAGTATTGATTTTGTCTTTATCTATATCATCAAGATAATCAATTAAGCGACTTAAAATTTTACGAAGTCGCTTTTCTTCATTAAATTTTTTAAGATTTTTTAAAAAATTATCTTGTTTATTCAGTGTCTTTATAACCGCTTTTAACTCTGCCTCGGAAACCGCTCCCGTTGGAATACCTAAGCGAAAATAGAAATCAAATTTTTCTTCAGAACAAACACGCAATTCCTTCCGCCAGGTTTGTTGCCAGTCGTGCGGATAAGATATCCTGAAATCAAGCTGGGGAAAAAGTTGCTTACAAATTTCGTCCATTGGTTGCTTTAAATTATCGGGAATAAGCTCTAATAATTCTTTATATTTTGTCTCTCTTGCACTTTTATCATCTCTTGAACTCAAGCCAACATATAAGCTATCTGTCGCGGTAAAAAGATGTTTGTTTGCGCTCATCGCGCTGTAAAATTGAGGCGCAAAAACACGGATCGCCTCAATGCCAATAAAATCTACCGGTGTAATATCGTCTTTGCTTACAATAGACCAATCTAATCTCAAAGAACTAATAAATCGTTTTATATCTCTTATAGTAATAAATAGATTCTTCAAGACCGCATGAAATAAATTACCCCATCTTTTGTCATCAACGTTTACCTCGCCATAAACGGCTTTGATAGTTGCGTCCAAATCTTCAAACAAAATCTGCCACAAATCTTCCAAGTCCGGTTCTGGAAGCACAAAAGAAACTTGAACTATCTTTTTCAGATATTCGCCGCCCTCAAAGCCGTCTTTTTCTATCGTCAGTCTTTTCTCAACTCTGTTTCTGTCATATGCCAAAAGAAAGACCGTATTAGGAAAATTAGCTGTCAATTTTACCAGTTTAAAAATCAATTTTGTTTCATCGGCGTCCAATCTGTCTATATCGTCAATAACGATAACAATTTTTTTTTCTAAACTGCCCAAACTTTTATTCAACCCGTTGCGAATATCACTTAAAGATTCATTCAGCAGTTTTTGTAAAGGATTAAAAGAAATGATGGATAAATTTATTCCTTGAAATCCGTAATCAGATAGTTTCTTTGCGTATCCTGTAAGTTTATCCTTTAGATCCTTTTTGATTGTAATTGGTTCAATGTTAGAAAAAGAGCTAAAGAAATCTTTTAGTAGCGAAGTTTGGTCAGAAAAATTCCAAGGGTTAAAAACAAAAAAATAAACCTTGCTACCGAGCGTTTCCAAAACCATATTGATAAAAGATGTCTTGCCCGCTCCCCATGCGCCTTCTACACCTACAACAAAACTTTCAGAACCCTTGAACGCCAAAATCAAATCAGCCACTTTTTGAGCAAGTGGCGCGCGCTTTAGCTTATCGCTCTCCTTTGACTGAATTGGATAATCCGGAAGTATCATTTACTTATATTTTAAACAGATAATAGTTTATATATTACCGACTCGGTTTTTCCATATTTCTCTAAAATCTTTATCTCTCATCGTTCTAATTTCGCCGAGATAAATAGAAACATAACAACCATTAATTTTTGTTTCTTGAGCTTGTTTGAGATTTTTTTCAGAGATTTTTATATACTGGGGGTCAATATCTATACCTATATATCTTCGGCCAAGGCGTTTTGCCGCAACTGCTGTCGTTCCTGTACCAACGAACGGATCAAACACAACATCTCCCGCATCCGTTGTCATTAAAATTAGTCCTTCCAGTAACGGTACTGGCAATTGACAAGGGTGTTCGTCCCGGCGTTTTTTATGGCGTATTCTGTGAATATCAGACCAGACATCAGAAAGAAGCGGACCAAAGCCGTGTGCTTGATCTTTTTTGCCCCCATAATCCTTTAAGAATTCTTTGCATAATCGGCAACGCGGATGAGGATATCTTATATCGTAGAACTTAAAATCTTTGTAGGATTTGGACTTCGTATAGTACAAGATTCCATAATGGTTTGGCAATAGTGTTTTACCCATCGGCGCGCCGCCGGAATCCCAACAAATCCAATGTCTAAAGTAAGCAATTCTGTTTAAATGTTCGGCAAAATAGGATAGCCAGCGTGGAATATTGTGAACGAAAATTGCACCACTTGGCTTTGTTATTCTCACCATCTCGTTCATCCATTTATTGCACCAGTCAAGATATTCTTCCTTCTCTTTTGTATCTTCGTAATGGTTATACTTTTTCTTCAAATTAAAAGGTGGATCGGCAAAAGTCATATCCACTGAGCTATCGGGAATATCTTTCATAATCTCTAGGCAATCACCCAAAATAATTTTGTTTTCGTAATTTTTAATATCTTTTGTCATAGCTACTTCTTGAATACATTAGCAAGTAATTCTTTGAAACGATTAAGTTCTTCTTTATGGAAAGTAAAAACTTCGTCATACGCTCCAACCATTCTTTTGAGATCATTTTTTCTGACATACCAACCAATCCCATCAACAAATCCAATAAACTGTGCCTTAGGGTAATACTTCTTGATTAGCCGAGCGATATTGATTTCAGTTTTCGCCTTATCGCCTTGTCCGGATGAGGTGGTAACAACATAAGAAGATTCAATAATAAGCAATGGATTTTCTTGGTTTGGGATAATAAAGTCCATCGTCCGTTTTTCTTCATCCAACACCCCCACAAGCCTTTGGAGATCGCCAGAAACAAAAGGTATTTCCATTTCCTCCAAAATTTTCTTGATAAGCACTTCTGGGTTTCTCTCACTTTTACCAGAATATGACCCTTTTTCTTTGTAGCGGATCAAGGTGTCAACAAGCGATTCAATCTTAAATTCCAATTTTTCAACACTCAATTTTTTAAGTTCAAAGAGCGGCAAAGCATCCGCTAAGGCCGGAACAGTTGAGCCCTCAAAGAAAATATTGACAATCCCTTTTGCAAAGTTCTCGTTTTCTTGAATTAAACCCGCAATTTTTGTATCGCTCCATTCACTAATGCCTCGCTCACTAATGTCTTCGGTTTCAGTAAGCCATTTATCTTTGAGGGCAAGTTTATTTAATTCTTTGTCATCAATAACTCTAACCAGAGTTATCAAGCGTTTTAAGTATTCATTGGAAATCCCCGTTAAAGCAAGTAAGGCACGGAGGCCATTTTCCTTGTTTCTAATAAGGTCAACCAGAAAATCTCGTTTGAGCCCTTCGTTGGAAACTTTATTTCTTAAGACCAGCAAAGTTTCTTTAATAGAGGAAATATAACCCTCGTATCTTTCTTCAAAGTCGCGGTCATAAAGATAGAAAGTATTTTT
>CALMWW010000008.1 GCA_937870835.1 uncultured bacterium | reverse complement strand
GGCTTTCGTCCTCGTTTTCCCCGGCTTCCGGGCGCTCTAAAAAGAGGTTCAATTGGAACCGCTGGAAAAATTCGCGCAATTCCGCATAGCTGCCCGAAATCGCCGTGTTTTGGGCCAGATTCGCGGCTTTCACAAAATCGGCCAGAGGTTCAATCCAGCAGTTGCCTTGAGACTTGATCCGGTCGATTTTCTCCCGTAGGCGGGTCTTCTCGGTAAAATATTCGGCTTTGCGGGCGGCGTACTCCTCCCGCGTGATAGACCCATCGAGGAATACATCCAGCAGACGCGCCACCTTCGCATCGATCTCCGCCAGCCGCTTTTGATGGGCCGAAGCCTCCGCCGTCGCGCGGTCCGCCCCATCGCGCCGCCATTCCTCGATCCGCCCCAGCATCAACTCCGCCCACTCGTCGGATATCCCCACGCGCAGGAGTTCCCGCCGCATCTGCTGGGCAAGGTATTCCTCGCGGATGTACCCAACCAGGTCGCAGGAACCGAGTTTCTTGGCGCAACGGTAATAGTGATAGGTCTTGTGCCGCTCCACCGTCACCCAGGACCCGCACACCCGGCACCGCACGAAGCCCAGGAACGCCACCGGCTGCAACCCCTTCTTGGTGCGGTAGCGCCCCCGGCCGCGCTCCAGCAAGACCCGCTGGACGCGCTCGAAAAGCTCCACGGGGATAATGCGCTCGTGTGTGCCCTCGTACTCGTCGCCCGCCCACGCGAAAAACCCGATGTAGAACCGATCCGAAAGAATCTGCGGAATCACGCTGCGGGCGATGGGCTTTTCCTGATGGCTCAAAAGCCCCCACTGCGTAGCCAATTCCACCATTTGGTCGTAGTTGTAGCGGCCTGTCGCATAGGTCTCGAACAATCGCCGGACCATCGGGGCTTTCTGCTGGTGCACTTCGATGGTCCGCAAGCGCGGTTCGTTCACATAGCCCAAAGGCGGTTTGTGCGGATAGACGCCCCGCCGAATCTTCTCCCGCATACCCCGCCGCACATTCTCCGAAAGCGCATCCACATAATATTTCGACTGTCCGAACGCCATATTGAGGACGAATTTCCCCTGCGGCGTGTTCTCAAACCAGAATGTCGGGAACTTCAACGCCGTGATTTTCCCCGTGTCCACCAGCCAGATGATTTTTCCGCCGTCCACGCTGTTGCGGGCGAGGCGGTCTGGATGCCACGCCAACAGCGCATCCGCTTCGCCCTTCTCCACCCTTAAAAGCATGTCGTTGAAGATCGGTCGCCCCGGCTCCTTCGCCGTCATGGACTCGACAAATTCGCGGACAATCACCAGCCCCTGTTTCTTTGCGTACTCGCGCAATTCGTTTCGCTGCGCATCAATCGAAAGAATCTGCCGCTCTTCATCGTCCGTGCTTTTCCGCGCGTATAGGAATACTTTCATTTTGCCCCCTCCTTGGCCTTGGTTTGCGCCCTGGCCTTTGTTTTCTCTGCTTCTGCGATGATTTTCTTGAAGCCCTTCACATCCGGCGCGGCAAGCGGTTGCAAGAGGATGTTTTTACCATCCGTGAAAATGGCGAACTTCGTACCCGTGCGCAGACCAATCACCTTCCGCGTCACCTCTGGAATCACAATCTGCCCCCGCGAAGAAAGCCGGGTCAATTCAAAGTGCATTCGCAGCCTCCATTTATAAGATGATCTTATATATTCACTTTACCCGAGGAAGGAAACGCTGGCAAGGCGATTCCTGGAAATAATCTAAATTTAACGCGGACGGGATCGAACCGCTCCTGCCCGCGTGCGAAGAATGAGCGCCAAAGGGCAGGAAGTGGGGCGGCCTGGCCGCTACCGACGGCGGCAAGCGAAGCGCGCAG
>CALMWW010000007.1 GCA_937870835.1 uncultured bacterium | reverse complement strand
TTTCGGACGGCGGCGGGACTAAAGAATAAAAAGAAAGAAGTGTCGCCCTTGCCCCGGCCCTCCCGTGCGCGGGCGACAATAAGGAACTCCCTTGATGATTTTGCTTTACTTTTTTCTGTTTATTAGTTATCATTATAATAAGCAAGTTAGAAATAGTTTACTATAATCAGTTTATTATAATAGTTTACCAAAGTCAAGGAAAAAGGAATTATGGCAAACAAAGTCAGCGACAATATCCGAAAGATACGGCAGAAAAAGGGCATATCACAAGATCGCCTTTCAAAAGAGGCGGATTTGGCATTAAATACTATTGTTAAAATAGAAACCGGCGAAAGCCCAAACCCGACAGTTGAAACTTTAGAAAAAATCGCTAAAGCTCTCGGCGTTTCGGTTGCCGAGTTATTTAAGGATTAACATTATGAAAATACCAGACAAAAAGACAATCAAAACATTAGTTCATACTGCAGTTGAATCCTACGCCCAAGGTTTTCAAGCAAGGCATGAAGGCGAGGTTGATAATCCCGAAGGGACTATCAATATGAAAATCCACAATGTTTTTATTGAGGCATTGGGAAAAGAAATTCAATATTACACCGCTTTAGTCCGTTCGCTTGATAGTTCGCTTGGAAATATGCTTGAAACTTTGGCTATCAATATCGCCACGCTTTCATTTGAAGTTAAAAGGAATGTTGAAGGACCTCTTAAGGCGGAACAGACAGGAATTATTGCCGAATTGCTGGAAAAATATAAAAGGCATGAGATAAAGCCAAGCGTTAAAGATTATCAAATTTTGCGTTCATTAGCCGGAAAAGACAAAGCACCAATTAAACGGCACGACAGCGATTATTATTTGATTGATAAGGAAACAAACGCTCACTATTTGATTGAGTTGAAAATCGGTGGCGACTTGGACAATAAAAAAGCTCGTTCTGAAAAAGAGGCAATCTTGGAACAGTTTGCAATCCTCTCAAATGTTTTACCGTCAAAGACTGACATAAAAATATTTTTCGCCACGGCTTATAATCGCTATGGCGAAACAAAACCTTGGCGGCAAGAAAGAGTAAGGCAATTTTTTGCTGATGATGAGTTGCTTATCGGAAAAGATTTTTGGAATTTTGTTTGTCGTTCCGATGAAGGATATAAAACGGTTCTTGAAGCATATAGAGAAAGCGCGCCAATAATAAAACAAGCTCTTGATTCTATTAAAAAAGCATACCTTGGATAAAAATATGGAAGAAAACTATAAACTACATTTAGGGGATAGCTACGAATTGATAAAGCAGATACCGACTGCCTCTGTTGATTTAATCCTCACCGATCCCCCTTACAATTTAAGTCCATATTCAACGGGCAATATTGAGTTTACTTGGAGAAAAGACCTTAATAACGATTTAGCCGAATGGGACAAAGTAGAGTTCAAACCGGCTGATTGGGTCAATGAGTTTAAACGGATATTAAAACCTAAGGGCAACATATTTGCTTTTTGTAGCTATAATCTTGTCGGCAAATGGCATGAAGCATTTGACCCGGAATTTGATACTTTCCAATTTATGGTGTGGCACAAAACAAACCCACCGCCAAAAGTTTTCAAAGCTGGTTTTCTTAATAGTTGCGAGCTTATAGTGTGTATGTGGAATAAAGGACATACGTGGAATTTTGGTAATCAAAAAGACATGCATAATTTTATTGAAACGCCGATTTGTAATGGGCCGGAAAGACTAAAAGAACCTCATCACCCCACACAGAAACCTGTAAGAGTTTTGGAACATATAATTAAAATTGCGTCAAATAAAGGCGACGTGGTTTTTGACCCATTTATGGGTGTTGGTTCAAGTGGTGTTGCCGCTTTAAACTTAGGGCGGAAATTTATCGGCTTTGAAATTGACGAAAAATATTTCAAAGCCGCCGAGAAGCGATTAAGATTGGCTGCTTCAAATCTTCACCTATTTGACCATCCATAATTATGAGAATAACGAAATTATCAATTAAGAATTACAAGAGTTTTGATAATTCAGGTGGAATGATAAATTTTTATAGTCCTCATGCTTTGTTAGTTGGCAAAAATAATGCCGGAAAATCAAATATTTTCTCTGCACTTAATTTGCTTCTCGGAACTAAAAATCCTAACTACATAAAAATTGAAGAGGCAGATTTTTTTGACACAACAAAACCTATTGAAATAGACCTTACAATTGGTGGAATAACTGAAAACGACAAAAGCGAACTTTTCGGACTTCCAAATTTAACTAAACAGCAAAAAGGTGCATTATCTAGCAAAAATCTTGACGATATAGAAATAAATTTTAGTTTTCAGCATTATTTTCAAAATGGAGTAGAAGATTTAGAAACTGAAGAAAGCGAGGCTGGTGCGGAAACAGAACAGAGGCAACAGTTTGAAATTAAATTATGGGGTTTTACAATCCATCGAAAAATAGAAGATGTCAGATTTGCTTTAATAAAAATGTTAAAAGTGCCTGCCGTCCGCGATGTATCCGATGAATTGACTGGTTCAAAATGGACATACTATGGGCAACTGATGAAAAGTATTTTAGAAGATTCGCCAAAATATGGCGAGACGAAAACATTACTTAATCAAATTAACACTAAAATTCAAGAAATTTTTGCCGCTCAAAAATCTCACTTATTGTCTGGCGCAATGGTTGTCTCCTATGTTGATGACATTAATTTTGAATTAACAAAAGAAGGAAAGCCAAGTGAGTTATTGAGAAACCTTGAGGTTTTTATTACGGAAGGAAACAGAAAGGTAAACATACAAAACACTGGGACAGGAACGCAGAGTGCAGTAATCATTGGAATTTTAGAGTTAGCTTTGAAAAATAAAACTTCAAAAAGCCGTTTGTTTTGCGTTGAAGAGCCGGAAGTATTTATCCATCCTCACGGCATAAGATATTTGGGCGATCTTCTACGGAAAATAAGCGAAGACAATAAAACACAGGTTGTTGTGTCGTCTCACTCTCCTGCGCTTGTTGCCACATTTGACCCACAAGAAATTGTTAGAATAGATAAAGCTGGTGGGGCAACAAAAATATTTCAACCATCTTCCGGTTTTTTAAGCAACGAGCATTTTAAAAGATTTGTAAATTCTGAAAATGCAGAGATGTTTTTTAGCGACAAAGTTCTCTTAGTAGAGGGTGATACCGAAAAACAACTTTTGCCAGTTTTGGGTAGACTAACTTTAGTTAACGAAAATAATAACGACGGTTGTTATTGTGATTTTGATAAAGCCAATATAGGAATAATTAAATTAGATGGTAAAGAAAATTTAATCAACTTTATTAAAATTTTAGAGGCGTTTAAAATCCCATATCTAGCTTTATTAGATAACGATTTTTTGCAAAGTCCACAACTTAAAAATATTTGCCAAAAATTTGGAATAAAAAACTCAAATAACCCACAACTCATTCAAGAATTAAAAAGGAACAATATTATTATTAACACAAAAGGAGAAATGGAAGATTTAATCCCTGACAACGATTTAGCGACTATGACAGGAAAAACCGTTCAAGATATTCAAAATATCAAAGCTACTTTTCAACAGAAAGGCGGAAAAACGAGTGATGCTTTTTCGGGCGGACGAAGGCGATCTAATGGAATTTTTAACAAAGGAAAAATTGCTTACGCAATTGATATCGCAAATCATTACGAACAACAAAATACGAATCCAATCGCAGATTTAGTAAGGGGATTTTTTAAATTTGATAATTCGCTGATTGTTTTTTAAAATAATTTTACCCCACCCACTTACTTAATTTGGGTCCCGCCGCCGTCCGAAAAAATCGCTGGGGGTTTCCAGCAGGCGGGCAAAAAGG
>CALMWW010000006.1 GCA_937870835.1 uncultured bacterium | reverse complement strand
AAAAAACTTATCGGAATAATGGAGCAAAAAATCACAGAAGTTTTAAATGAAATATAGTTATGTTTATCAAATCCCTGACAATAAAAAATTTTCGTTGTTTCGGAAAAGGAACGGACGAAAAAGGCACGACGATTGACTTCAACAACGGCTTAACCGCTTTTATTGGCAGAAACGGAAGCGGTAAAACCACTATTTTGGAAGCCCTGAATTTTTTGATCGGCTCGGATTATTTGCCGACGAGAATTAGCGAAAAAGACTTTAATAGCGAGGCAAAAGAAATTAAGGACGAGATTGTAATTGAGGGTGAAACGGAAAAGCCGTTTTTCGCCACCCTTGATGTCCGTTCCAGCACAAATCAGCTTGAAACAATTATTATTCCCTGCAACAAAATCAAGCTCACAATTAAGCGACGGGAAAAACCGGAAAAGGTTTTAGATGATCCATTTGTCATCAATAAATATGTTTTACCGATTGTTGGTGAAATTGACGAAGGAATTTTTGAAAAAGACGAAAAAGCGCGCAAAGCGTCCCGGATTAGTCAAATCAAAGAAGGTTATACTGTTTTTTACAAACTCAAAGACGGGCAAGAGCGTAATGCCAAAGTAACAAGTTATCAGCTTACTTACAATCCAAACCGTCTGACAAAATGTCCGAAATCTTACTATCTCTCAAAAGACCGCGACGATGATGTTTCCGGCAACTATTCCCTTATTGCGAAAATTTTAACCGATCTGCATTGGAAATATAAGAAAAAGCAGACAGGCGGTGAAAATACCATTTCAAGCGAATACGATACTCTTGCTAACTCATTGCGGGGCGTTGTGGACGAAAAAAGCGTATTGATTAACGGAATAAACGAAAAAGTAAAAGCGATTTGTTGCGATGACAAAAATTTTCAGATTGATTTTATTGATATTGACCAGCCCTACAAATCAGCTTTTATCGCAAAAAAGGAAGGCGAAAAATTGCTTTTGCCCGACAATCTCGGCTCCGGTTTTAATATTTTGATTGCCTACGCGCTTTTTGCGTATGTCGCCGACCAAGAAAAAATCCCGATTGTTTTAATTATTGACGAGCCGGAGCTTCATATGCATAGCGACTGGCAAAAGAAGATGTATGAGGTTTTTACCAATCAAACCGACTTACAATTCGTCTATTCCACTCAATCTGAAAATTTTATTTCGTTGAAAAACTGGAAACAAATCCGCTCGATTTCCAATTTCCAAGTTTTTCCGAAAGAGGATATTTTACAAGAGCAAATCACCGCAACAGATGGAAAAAATGGGACAAGAGCAAATTATCTTGATGATTATGCAAAGAAAAATTTGCATATCAGTACAATATTGCGCGAAAATCTTGAGCTATTTTTTGCCAAAAAGTGCGTTTTGGTAGAAGGGCCGTCGGAGAAATACGGCCTGCCAAGACTTTTGGAACTTTCCGGCTGTAATATTGAAAATTTTTCTGTTTCGATAATTCCGGCGTGGGGAAAAACGAAAATCAAAAATTATCAAATGATTTGCAAGGTTTTCGGCATAGATTACTTTACGATCTATGACAATGATAAGATGAAAGACGACGAACCAACAAACGAAAACATGGCAATTGAAAACAACGCCGAAAACGGAAAGAAAACAAAATTCTCAACAAGTTTTGAGAAAAAACTTGGAGTAACTAAAGACAAAAATTTTCAAAAGTTGGTGAAAAAGATTGATGAATTAAGCGACACAAATTCGCTGGACCAGGAGATTCAAACTTGCATCCACGATCTAAAAACCTTTATTGAAAGCTAAAATTCTGATGAGATACGTCTGCTAACTCTACCACCCAACTTGAGGCCCAACCGCCGTCCGAAAAAATCGCTGGGGATTTTCGGCGGGTGGGATTTTAAAAATTAAAAACTTACTTACAGAAATTTAGCATGGAATAAAAAATAGCGACTAAAATTTAAATTAAATTAAGTCGCTATTTATCCTTGCTGAC
>CALMWW010000005.1 GCA_937870835.1 uncultured bacterium | reverse complement strand
ATTTAACAGCAAGAACATCATTCAATATCATCTTTTACAATCAAGCCCGGCAAGGTTGTTTTATTGGGCCATATTTTCCGACCCGGATTAATTAAGGTGCCTACCCCAATTTTAACATTATCTCCGATTAAAGCGCCGAGTTTATTTCTTTGAGTATCAACTAAATTACCTTTAACTTTGGTTTTAACATTGGCATTATCGTGTCTTAAATTGGCGGTAATGATTCCAGCCGCCAAATTGCAATTATCTCCGATAATTGAATCTCCCACATAAGACAAGTGAGCAACATTAGTATAATTTCCTAAAATTGAATTTTTTATTTCCACAGCATTGCCAATATGACAATAATTTCCAATAGAAGTAACGCCATGAATAAAACAATTTGGACCAACCACACAATTTTCTCCAATATAAACCAAACCTTCTAAATAAGCTCCGCTTTTTATTACGCTCCCCTTGCCCACAATAATGTCGCCCTTTATTTCTACATTAGATTCTATTATTCCTTGATTAATTTTTTCTTTTTCTTGAAAAAGCATTGGCAAGGCATTAAAAATATCCCAAGGATAAGAAGCCGGAAACCAATTTTGCGCTATTGTAAAGTATAAATCATTTTTTTCTAAAAAAAGCCTTAGGTAGTCAGTAAATTCATATTCTCCGCGTAAAGATTTTTCAATCTGAAATTCAAAAATACTTTTGGGCAGATAATATAAACCAGTATTAACTAAATTAGTAGAAGGATTAACTGGTTTTTCAATTAAATCTACAACTTTAGCATCTAAAACAGAAACTACACCAAAGGCCGATGGATTAGAATGCTCTTTCACAAGTATACTCGGAAAATTATTTATTGCTCTTTTTATATCTTCTTGAAAATAATAATCATCACCATTCAAAAGCAAAAATTTATCTTTTAAGTACGGGGCGGCTAACTTTGCAGCTGCCCCTGTTCCTGTTTGCTCATCTTGGTCAATATATTTTATTTTAATTCCCTTATATTTATTTCCAATTAATTCTTTAACTTGTTCTTTTTTATAACCTATAATTATTAAAACCTCATCTACAATTCCAATTAAAGCATTTAAGTTATGCTCTAAAATAGATTGCCCAAAAACCGAAAAAAGAGGTTTTGGTTTGGTTATAGAAAATGGCACAAATCTAGTTCCTTGGCCAGAGGCCAAAATAATTGCTTGCATTAAATTAATTTTAAGATTATTTTATTTAAAACAATAGGATTATGGACAATTGGCCCACGCAATTCTAATAAATCAGCGCCGATAAATTTTTTATTATCTAATCCTAAAGGAACCTCAACCATACTTAATAATTCCGAGCGCTCTTTTAAGTATTGTGATAAGCGCTTTTTTGAAGGTTCGGCGCTGTTATAGATAACATAATCTAATTCTCCTCCTAAATAACGCTCAATCTCATTACTAAAATCTTGAACATTAAAATTATTAGATTCTCCTCTCTTGGTCATAAGATTACAAATTAAAATTTTTTTAGCTGAACTTTTTATAATTGCCTCCCCTAAACCATTAATTAAAAGAGTTTGCAACAAAGAAGTATATAAATCTCCGGGCCCAATAATAATTGCATCTGCTTCCGCTATTTTTTTTAAGGTAATGGGACAAGGATTGGCTTCTGGCGCAAGAAATATTTTTTTAATTCTTAAATTACTGTCATGCTTTGGCACATCTATGTTTTCTTCTCCTTTGATCTCTTCGCCATTTTCTAAAATAGCGTGCAAATGAGAATTAGAAACTGTGGCTGGTAAAATACATTGCCGGTCTGGCAATAATTTATTAATTTTTTCAAAAAACATCCGGTATTTTTTTTCCGAAAGATATAAGGCAGAAAGCATAATATTAGCTAAAACATGATTATCTAAACAACCGCCTTGAAAACGAAAACTTAAATAATCTTTAATATCTAATGGCCAATCAACTAATTCTATAAAAGCTCGCCGAATATCGCCAAAAGCAATCGTCTGATAGTCTTGCCTTAATTCTCCAGCCGACCCGCCTGAATCTAAAACTGCTGAAATAACAGTTAAATAGTGGGGAGTTTTTTTAAGTTCTGAAAGCACGGCTCGTGGCATCCCGCTTCCTCCTCCAATACACACAATTCTTTTTTTTCTTCTAAATAAAATCATTATTTTATAAAGCTATAAGCTTTTGTTTCAAAAACTGGCCGTGATTTAGCAAAAAATATTCCTAAGGGAATTTTTCCTTCGGCATTATATTCCCACTCACTAGCTAACTTTAGGGCTGCTGCTTCTGAACTTATATCGTGCCCGGCTAATTCATAAACTTTTTGATTATAAAATTCAATAGTATTAAAAAATGAAATACAAGGCTGTAAAACTTCTATATAAGCAAACCCATCTTGCTTATCAGCTGCTAAAATTAAATTTTTAAGATGCTCAATTTTGGCTGAATACCCACGCGCTACAAAAGAGGCTCGCGAAACTATCATTTGCTTTAAGGGATTAAGGGGCTCTTCTATCGTTCCAAAAGGGCTAGAAGCGCTTTTAAATCCTTCCGGAGAAACAGCTGTAAATTGTCCTGTTGTTAAAGCAAATAAACGATTATTGTGCAAAATTACTTTAATATTAGAATTGCGTTTAGCTGCATGAATTAAATGTTCAATTCCTTCATCTAAACCAGCTCCGTCTCCCAAAAAAACAAAAACTTTTAACTCTGGATTGGCTAATTTAATGCCTTCAGCAGTAACAACTGAACGACCATGCAAACCAATTAAACTATTTAGCGCTAAATAATCTACAATTTTACTATTGCAACCAATGTCACCTACAACTACAATTTTTTCTTTAGAAAAACCGTTTTTTATAATCTCTTGAATGGCCTGCTTAAAAGCGCTTATAATACCAAAATTTCCGCATCCGGGGCACCAAGTATTTTGAATGTTTGTTTCTAAATTAAATGAATCCATAATTTTAATAACTTTTATTTACCTTAAATTATTTTTTGTAATTCTTCTTTTAGCTCTTCAACTGAAAATAATTCAGCTTTATATTTTAATATTTTTTGAAAAACAGGAAATCCCTGCTCTTCTAAAAGCATGGCCATTTGGCCCAAAGCGTTTGCTTCAACGCAAATAATTTTTTCAACCCCCCTTAAAGCAGCTTGCATTTGTTTTTTGGGAAATGGAGATATCAAAATAGGTTGAATTAATTTTAACTCTAAATTTTCAACTGCTTCGCAAGCTGTTAAAACGGTTGAACCCCAAGCCACTACCGCAATTTTTGAATTTTGATTACCAAAAATTTTAAGAGCTGGCAATTTTTCTGCTTCTTCTTCCATGGCTTTGTATTTTACTAAACGTTTATTTTGCATTGCTTCAATTATATCTTTATCAACCTCTTCAGTAATTCCAAATTCATTATGCTCATAACTATTAGATTTAATTATCGCGTTTGCCTGTCCGGGGAAAGCTAAGGGAGATATTCCTTTATTGGTAATTTTATAGCGCTGATATTCTCCTTTTTGATTCCACAATAAAGCTTCTTGTTTTTTAATTTGCTTGAATAATTCTGATTCAATAGAAAAAGTTCCTTCTGATACATCTTTGTCGGTTAATAAAATTGCTGGCGTTTGATATTTCCAAGCTAAATTTAATAATGTTCCAGCCCAATAAAAAGATTCTTCCGCATTAGATGGCGCAGCTACAAACCTCTTAAAATCACCATGGCCAGCATAAAGAGTAAATAATAAATCTGATTGCGCCCCATAGGTAGGCACGCCAGTGGCCGGCCCCATTCTTTGGCTATCAATTGCTAAAAAAGGAAGCTCCGCTTGCGCGGCCATGCTCAAACTTTCTACCATTAAAGAAAAACCGCCCCCTGATGTGCCGACAGCAGTCCGTTTACCAGCATAAGCAGCTCCTAGGGCTTCGCTTGCTACAGCAATTTCACTTTCTGGTTGAACAGCTAAAACTCCCCAATCTTTTTGATGAGAAGCTAAATAATGTAAAATACTAGAAGCTGGAGTCATTGGATAAGCAAAATAAATTTCTAATCCAGCCTTAACTAATCCTTGAGCAATGGCTTCATTTCCAGTCATTAAATCACAAATCGAAGAACCTGTTTTTTCAACAACAAAAATTTGTTTAGCTTGATTATAAGCTCTTTCTGCAATTATTAAATTTTTATCTTTTTCTTTAGGCAGTTCTTGTTCTAGAACTCTTCTTAATAACTCCCAATCTATACCAAGTCCTTTGGCCATTCCTGCTATTAAGGCTGTGTTTGCCATAATAGGCAAACCGTCACATTCTTTCAAAATTTCATCAGCTGGAATGCCAATTCCCTCGGCGCTAATTTTGTTGCTATTAAAAAATAAAAGACCATCTTTTTTTAATTTTTTCTGATGGCGGTCAATAGTGTTTTGGTCTAAAGCTAAAAGAAAATTTAGTTCTGACTTTAGAGCTGGATTTTTCTTTTCTGAAGCAATAATTTGCGAAAAATTATGACCGCCTTTTATCAAAGATTGGTAATCTTCATAAATATAAATATAATAGCCAAGTTGACTAAAAATTTTAGCAATAAGGAGTCCTGCTTTGCGCGACCCTTGACCGGCTGCTCCCCCTATTATAATTGAATATTCTTTGTTCATTTTAATAATTTATAAATTTATTCTACAGTAACGCTTTTGGCTAAATTTTTGGGCTTATCAATATTTCTCCCAAGAGCAGCGGCAACATAATAAGCAAATAAATGCAAAGGAATAACAGATAAAATGGGAGTAAGTATTTCTAAAGTTTTTGGAATATAAAAAACATCATCAACAATATTTTTAATTTCAGCATTGCCCTCTGTGGCAATAGCAATAACTTTTCCTTTTCGCGCTTTAACTTCTTCAATATTATTTAACATTTTTTCATAAACTGAATCAGAGGGGCAAATAGCTACAACCGGACAATTTTCATCTATCAAGGCCAAGGGCCCATGCTTTAATTCTCCTCCCGCCACTCCTTCGGCATGCAAATAAGAAATCTCTTTTAATTTTAACGCTCCTTCTAAGGCAATCGGGTAATTATATTTTCTGCCAATATACCAAAAATTTTTATAATCTTTATATTTATTAGCAATTACTTTAATTTCCGGGGCTTGCTCTAAAATTTTTCTTGCTAAATCAGGAAGTCCTGACAAGCTCTGAGTAATTTGACGACCTGTCACAATTGACATATCTCTTTGTCTTCCTAAATAAACAGTAATCATAGCTAAAGTTGTCAATTGCCCCAAGAAAGCTTTTGTAGAAGCAACGGCTATTTCAGGACCAGAACGGGTATAAACTCCTGCTTCACTTTCTCGAGCTTGAGACGAACCAACTACATTGGTCACTCCTAAAGTTAAAACTCCTTTTTCTTTCATTTCTCTTAAAGCAGCTAAAGTATCGGCTGTTTCTCCAGATTGAGAAACAAAAATTGCCGCCGTATTTTTATCGGTCACTGGCTTACGATATCTAAACTCAGAGCCAACATCGGTGGCGCTTGGAATGTTGGCATTTTCTTCTAACATATACTCTCCCACCTTACAAGCATAATAAGCTGTCCCGCAACCAATTAAAAATAAATTATTAACATCTCGTAATTGTTTTTCTACGGAAAATAATCCGCCCAATTTTACATTACCTTCTTCGGGCAATAATCTTCCTCTCATTGCATCTTCAATTATATTAGGCTCTTCCATAATTTCTTTCAACATAAAATGCTCGTAACCGCCTTTTTCGGCTTGCTCTAAATCCCACTCAATAATTTCAATTTTTTTATTTAATTCTTTCTTTTCTTTGCTTATAACTAAATTTTTTTCAGTTAAAACTGCTATTTCGCCATCATCTAAATTAATAATTTGGCGAGTCCGAGTAATAATAGCGCTCGGGTCAGACGCAACAATAAATTCATTTGTTCCTACTCCAATAATTAGAGGAGAAGACATTCGTGCAACCACTATTTTTTTAGGGTCGCGGGGAGAAACAACTGCTAAACCATAAGTGCCTCGAATGTCTTGCAATGCCCGCTCTACTGCTTCTTCTAATTTACTATCAAAATATTTTTCAATTAAATGCGCAATAACCTCTGTATCTGTGTCTGAACGGAAGCGGTGTCCTTCTTTAATTAATTTTTGTTTTAATTCTTTATAATTTTCAACAATGCCATTATGGACTACAAAAAACTGCCCTTGACAATCTATGTGAGGATGCGCATTTTCTTGTGTAACCTCTCCAGTGGTGGCCCAACGAGTATGCCCAATACCAACGTTGCCCGTAACATTATCAAAATCTTCGGTATTTTCCGAAATTTTACCTACATTTTTATATAAAAAGGGCAAACCATTCAAAACACAAACACCATAACTATCATAACCGCGATATTCTAATCTTTTTAATCCCGAAAAAATAATGGGAAGCGCTCTTTTAGAGCCAATGTAGCCAACAATACCACACATAATTATTTTGTTAAAAGATTAATAATTTTATTAGGCACAAAAATAACATTTTTAATTGCTTCGCCATCCAACCATTTAATTATTTTTTTATTTTTCTTTAAGACATCTAAAATTTGCTCTTGGCTTAATCCTTCTTCTACTTCTAATTTATCTCTTACTTTGCCATTAATTTGAACTACTAAAATGGTTTTATTTTTTAAAATAATTTGTTCATTTGCTTTAGGCCAAGAAACCAAGCTTAAGCTTTCTTGATGTCCTAATTGCTCCCATAGTTCTTCACAAAAATGAGGGGCAAAAGGATAAAAAATAATTAAAAACTTTTCAATTGCTTCTCTTCCTAACTCGGTTTTTCTCTCTGAAACAAAATTAATATATTCCATAAAAAACGCAATTGCAGTATTAAATTTCATTTTTTCTAATTCTTGGGTTGTCTTTTTAATTAACTTTTCCGTTTCAGACATTACTTCTGCTGAACTGCTTAAATTATCTTTTGCTTCCATAATTAAATCCCAAGTCCGATTTAAAAATCTAAAAACACCCCTAACTCCTTGAGGATTCCAAATAATTGCTTGGTCAAAAGGACCCATAAACATTTCATAAACCCGTAAAGTATCAGCGCCAAATTCATCAATAATTTCATCTGGAGAAACAACATTGCCTTTTGATTTAGACATTTTTTGTCCATCATAAGCTAAAATAAGCCCTTGGTTTCTTAAAGATTGAAAAGGTTCTTTAGTAGAAACAACGCCAATATCAAATAAAAATTTGTGCCAAAAACGCGCATAAAGCAAATGCAAAACTGCATGTTCAACACCCCCTACATATAAATCAACCGGCATCCATTTTTTTTCTTTTTCTGAATCAACTAAAGCTTGATTATTATGAGGGTCAAGATATCTTAAATAATACCAACAACTACCAGCCCATTGAGGCATTGTATTGGTTTCTCTTTTGGCTAATCCGCCGCAGCGAGGACATTTTACATTAACCCATTCACTTATATTAGCTAAAGGAGATTCACCAGTTCCAGTCGGTTCATATTTTTCTACCTGGGGCAATTCTAATGGTAAATCTTTTTCCTCTAAAGGCACTAAACCGCATTTTTCGCACTGAATAATTGGAATTGGTTCGCCCCAATATCTTTGCCGACTGAAAATCCAATCACGAAGTTTATAATTGACTTTTTTTTCGGCTTTATTTTGTTGTTTTAATTTTTGGCCAATCTTTTCCCGGGCTTCTTCAGATGACAATCCATTAAATTCACCGGAATTTAATAAAATTCCGTCTTCAATAAAAGCTTGATTAAATTCAACTATATTATTAGAAAACGGATTTTGATTATTTTCTGTTTTTGGCTTTATTACATATTTAATTGGCAACTGATATTTTTTCGCAAAATCAAAATCTCGCTCATCATGAGCTGGTACAGCCATTACTGCTCCGGTTCCATATTCTCCTAAAACATAATCGGCTACAAAAATTTTTATTTCTTGCTCATTAATTGGATTAATGGCAACAAGCCCTTTAACCTCTATACCGGTTTTATTTTTAACTTCGCTAATTCTTTCTATGTCGCTTTTATTTTTACTTTGCTCAATATAATCTAATACTTCTTCCTTATTTTCAATTTGATTAATAATTTTTTTGATTAAAGGATGTTCAGGAGCTAAAACAATATATGTGCATCCAAATAAAGTATCGGCCCTAGTTGTAAAAACAACAATTTTTTCATCGCTATTTTTAAGATTAAAAATCAACTCCCATCCTTCGCTTCGTCCAATCCAATTTCTTTGCATTTCTTTAATTTTTTCTGGCCAATCTAATGGTTCTAAATCTTCTAAAAGCCGGTTTGCGTATTCGGTAATTTTCAAAACCCATTGGTTTAATTCTTTTTTGGTAACTTTAGCGCCACACCGTTCACAGCAACCACTCACAACCTCTTCATTTGCTAACCCAGTTTTGCAAGAAGGACACCAATTAATAGGCAATATTTTTTTGTAAGCTAAATTATGTTCATATAATTTTAAGAATATCCACTGCGTCCATTTATAATAATTTGGATCAGTAGTATTTATTTCTCTATCCCAATCATAACTTAAACCAACTTTCTTAAACTGACTTTTAATATTAGCTATATTTTCGGCAGTAGTAATAACCGGATGAATGCCGGTTTTGACAGCAAAATTTTCCGCGGGCAAACCAAAAGCATCCCAGCCAATCGGATGTAAAACATTAAATCCTTGCATTCTTTTTAAACGCGCCAAAATATCAGTAGCTACATATCCCTTTAGGTGGCCCACATGAATGCCAACCCCAGAGGGATATGGAAACATATCTAAAATATATATTTTAGGTTGATTTGCTATTTCTTTGGTTTCAAAAATTTTATTTAGTTCCCAATAATCCTGCCATTTCTTCTCTATTATTTGTGGTTGATATTGTTCTTTCATAATTTAATTAAATAAAAATCATAGCTAAAATAGCTAAGAAAATTGATATAATTACTCCCCCCCAAAAATAAGCATTATCTTCAATTTTTCGGTTTAAAATTGCTCTTTCTAACATTGCTTTGCCATACAACATTACGGCATAAAAACCCACTCCTACTGCCAAACCAAATAAGAATTTCCTTATTAAAATAGCCCAAAAACTTATTTCCATACTTAAAGAATAGCATACCCAAAAATAATTATCAATCAGATATTAAATAATGTTTTGGCATTGCGGTCTGTAATTTCTTCTACCTCTTTTACGCTGATATTTTTAATTTTTGCCACTTCTTTGGCTATTATAGGCAAGGATAAGGGCGTATTTCTTTTTGAAAAATTAGGCGGAGATAAAAAAGGACAATCTGTTTCAAGCAATATCTTGTTTAAGGGACAATTTTTTATTACATCAATTAGATTTAACTTAAAAATAATACCATCTATTCCTAAATAAAAACCTAAATCTAAAAATTTTTGAGCCTCTTTCCAATTGCCGCTAAAACAATGTAAAACTCCTTGGCATTGTTTAATTTGAAGAATCTTAAAAACAGAATCAAAGGCAGCTCGGCAATGGACAATAATAGGCAAATTAAATTCGGAAGCTAAGTCTAATTGCTGATTAAAAATAATTTCTTGTTTTTTTATCTCATTATTTCGGTCATCTTCTTGTTTTGGTAATCGCCAAAAATCTAAACCAATTTCCCCAATTGCCACAACTTTAGAACAAAAAAGTTTTTTATAATCTTCGGGTTGAAAATCTAAATTATTAATTTCAGTTGGATGCATTCCTATGCCAGCATATACATTATTATATTGACGCGCTAATTCAACAGCAGAAATAGAAGTAGTTAAATCAGTCCCCGGATTGATTATTTTAATATTATTTTTTCCGCATTCTGTAATTATTTCTTCTCTATCTTCGTCAAAATCAGAAAAATTAAGATGGGCATGTGTATCAAACATTTTTTAAGCGAGGAAATAATGGTTCTGTTTTTGTAATATTAAAAATGCCATTTTTCTCATTTAAACTAATTAATATTTTTTCTGATGTTTGGGGCATAAATGGATTAAGCAATTCGCCTATCTTTTGAAGCGAATATAATAAATTTGAAAATACTTCTTGCTGTTTTTTTGTTTCAGACAAACTCCACGGCTGTTCAATATCAATATATTTATCACAAGCTGATACTAATTCCCAAACTTGAGACAATGCTTCATTTAAATTAAAATTAGCAAAACTGTTTTCATATTTTTTTTGAATTTCTTGTATTTTTTGAATTGCCTGAATACTTGGATTAATCTTAAAATTTTGATTAAGGCCAGCGTTAAAAGTCATTGCCGTGGTCCGAGAAAAAAGATTGCCCAATCCTTTAGCTAAATCGGAATTATATCTTTTTTCAAATTTTTCATAAGTAAAATCACCATCTCCTAGGGTTGGAATTTCACGCAAAAGATAATAACGGACAGCATCGGCACCATATTGTTTAACTAATTCAAACGGGTCAACAATATTATTTAAAGATTTAGACATTTTTTGACCATTAACAGTAACATAGCCATGACTAAAAATTATATTAGGTAAACTTAAACCAGCTGACATAAGCATGGCTGGCCAATAAATAGTATGGAAGCGGGTAATTCCCTTGCCAACCACATGCAAACGCAAACTCTCTCCTTGCCAATATTCATTAAATTTATCTTCTCTTTCGCTCCCATAACCTAAAGCGGAAATATAGTTGCTTAAAGCATCAAACCAAACCCAAATTTTTTGACTTGAATCATTGGGGACATCAATCCCCCACCCCTTTGCTCTTTCGGATAAACGAGATATGCAAAAATCTTGCAATCCTGAATTAATAAAACTTAATAATTCATTCTTGCGAGATTCGGGAATAATTTTTAATTCATCGGTTTCAATAATTTTTTTAATTTTATCAGCATAATTAATAAGCTTAAAAAAATAATTTTCTTCTTCTATAAATTCTGGTTTTGTTAAATGGTCAGGGCATAAACCCCCTGGAGCTAACTCGTCTTCTTTATAAAATTCTTCGCAACCTACACAGTAAAGCCCTCCATATTTTTTCTTATAAATATCTTTAGAGCAAACTTGCCATAATTTCTGAACAGCCGCTATATGGCGCGATTCTGTTGTCCGAACAAAATCATCATAAGATAAATCTAAGGATTGTTTTAGGGCAAAAAACCTTTCGTAATTTCGGTCTACAAATTCTTTTATTGGCTGTCCTGCTTTTTCAGCGCTCCGCACATTTTTCAAACTATTTTCGTCAGTCCCGCTTAAGAAAAAAACTGTATTGCCTAAGGCACGATAATGTCTTGCTAAAACATCGGCTTGAATTTTTTCTAAAGCATGACCCAAATGAGGAGCTGCATTTACATAATCAATAGCTGTGCTAATAAATATTTTTTTCATTTGAATTTATTCATTCTCTTTTTTATAAACAATATAGTTTCTTAACGTTTCGTATACTACGGCCGCTAAAGGAATAGCTAAAATCGCCCCCACTGCTCCCAATAGTTGTCCGCCTATTAAAATTGATAATAAAACTAAAAAATTAGGAATGCCAATAATTTGTTTAGATACAAAAGGAGTTAATAAATTATTTTCTATAAATTGAATTATAATAGAAAAAATTAAAAGTAAAAAAGCGGTTTGCCAAGAATTTAATATTCCCAGCAAAAACAAAAGCGCTCCTGATATAATTGGCCCAATCAAAGGAACCAAATTTAACATTCCAGAAATTAAACTAATAGACACTGCTAATTTAATATTTAAAAAAAGGCAAACAATAAAAGTCATTAAGGCTACAGCTAATGAGGCAATGAGCCGACCGCCAAACCAACCCATCACTTGTTCTTGACTTTTTTGCCAAGCTTTCAAAATATCTTCTTCCCACTTTTTAGGGGCAAAAGATTTAATCATTTTAGTTAACTCATTTTCCTCTACCGATAAGAAAAATGCTAAAACAAACATTGTCACCATTGAAGCTGTCCCTCCTATGAACGAATAAAGAAAATTTATTATGTTTTTAGAAACATTTAATAAATTATCATTGATAATAGAATTATTTAGCAAGCTATTCCAATCAAGTAAATTAATTCTAAATAATTCAGAAAATCTTTCCATAAATTCAGAAAAATAATCTGAAAAATTTTGATAAAAATTGCCTACTTCTTCAATAATTGGCGGAGCTGCTAAATAAACAAGCAAGCCTATTATGCCAACAACTACTAAATAAACCAAAACCACAGCAACGGGGCGAGGAATTCTTTTTTTGCTTAAAAAATTAATAGCTGGATTAAAAATAATAGATATTACTAAGGCCGCTAATGCCAAAATTAAAATATCGCGAATAAGAAACAAAGCATACGCGACTGCTGCCACTAAAACAATTTTAAATAAAGCTGACCAAGGAATATCCCACTTTAAAGTATTTTGTTGCGCCATAAAAAATTTATTTTTATAATTTTAAGCTTTTAATATATTAATTATATTATTATTAAAAATGCAATAATTTTTGAAAAAGTTTATCATCTTTGTGTTTCCCTAAAATAGCGAAGTTTAATTTTTCAGGAACAAAAATGTCCCGCGCCACTCTTTGAATGTCTACTGCTGTTATTTTTTCAATCTTTTCAATAATTTGCTCTGGGGTTAAAATATTTTTCATTAGTAGCTCTTGAGTAGCATAAAAAGATGCTTTATCGTCAGATGATTCTAATCCTAAAATTAATCTTCCTTTATAACAATCTTTAACCTTTTTTAATTCAGCTGCTCCTAATTTCTCTTTAGTAATTTTTTTATATTCTTGTAAAATTGTCTTAATAACTTTTTCTAATTTAGCATTATCTACTCCCGTAAAAGTTACCACTTCTCCTGTATCTGTATCGCTTTCATAATTAGTTCTAACATAATAAGCTGCTCCTAATTTTTCACGAACTTTATTAAACAAGCGCGAGCTCATCATTCCTCCTAATAAAATAGCTAAAATATCTAAAACAAAACGGTCTGGGTGAAAAATATTATAAGCCCTCACTCCTAAAGCAATATGAGTTTGTTTAATATCTTTATAAAGCAATTTTGTTTGAGGTTTGGTCTGGCATTCATTAACTTTTGGCTTGTCTTTATAAGTTCCGGTTCGGATATTAAGAAATTGATTTTTAACTTTACTAATTGCCTCCTGCTCTTGGAAATTACCAGACACACAAATAATTGTGTTTTTGGCTACATATTGAGTGGCCATATACTTTAATAAATCTTCTCTTTTAATTTGAGAAACAGTTTTTCGTGTTCCAGCAATATCCCATCCTGCTGGCTGATCTCCATAAAGCAGCTCTTTCCAAATTTCTCCAATATAACGCATTGGATTGTCTTCATACATTTTAATCTCTTCAATAATTACTCCCCGCTCTTTTTCTATTTCTTGTATGGGCAAGGTTGAATGTAAAAATATATCCGCAACCCAATCTAACGCTTCCTTAAAATGATTAGCTTCTACTTTAGCATAATAACCAGTCATTTCTTCGCTAGTAAAAGCATTATAATCTCCGCCCAACCTATCTAAAAACTCTGCTATTTCCGTAGGCGTTTTTCTTTTTTTGGTGCCCTTAAAAAACATATGTTCTAAAAAATGAGAAACGCCAGATATATTTTTAGTTTCATATTTAGAACCAGTTCCCACCAATACTAAAATTGTTACCGCTTTGGTTTCTTTTTGAGGAATTGTAATAATTCTTAACCCATTTTCTAAAGTTATTTTATTATAATTTTTTTGTTTTATTGTTTGTTTTGTCATTTTTTTTATTCTTTGTTTTTCTATTTTTAAACTCTTTTAGGGCCTGTTTGGCTGCTTTTAATTCTTTTTTTAATTCAACCATTTTAATTTCACGATTAATGGTTAAGTCAAAAAATTTTTCCAATTCTTTAACTTTTTCCTCCATATTTTTTCGCGCCAAATCAGATTCTTGCTTTAATGACCAAACCTTTTCACCAGCTGCATTCAAATTATCCATTAACTCAACAAATTCTTTGTCTATGCTGCCAATAGCAAAAATTTCTTCTTTGCCTTGATACATTTCTTGGGCAAATTCTTGCGTCTCAAAAAATGATTTTGTTAAATATAAAAATATTACCCGGTCAATAATCAAAATCATCACTGTGCCAATTAAAGAAAGAATGACCACATTAAAACCGAAAGGAAAAACGCAAATTAAAACAACGAGCATGGTAATGATTGGGAAAAGAAATAAAAAATAAAACTTTGACATTATGCTATCAAAATTAATTTTAGGAATTTTTCCATTTGATTGAATTATTTTTTTTCGGATAGCCTTAATAACTGGGAAGGTCGCATATTCAGAATATAAAGAAGCAAAAACAGCCGATAAAACCATTGATACAACTCCACTTGCTAAAATAATTAAAAAATCTGCCTCAGAAATATTTTTATAAACCTTCATTATACTCCCCACCAAAATAGTGAGAGGTAAACCAATCCAAATTAAATGGCTAAAATTATTGCGGCAAAAACGCACTAAATAATAAAAAGTTTTTTGCGCCTCTTCAAGAGATATCTGAGGATTTAAAGTCTCATCTATAATATTTTTATTAATTGTTTTTATATCCCCTCCTCCCAAAAGCCCGCTCATTCTTAAAATTACTAAAATTACTAAAACAATAGATAGGGTTAAAACAAACTTCAAAAAAAAGCTATAATTGCCTGATTGCCCAAACTGAGTTGTAGAAATAATTAAAGTAAAAAAGAAAAATATGCATAAAATTGCCCAACCCAAAATTGGCAATGCTACTTTTAGAGTATAAGAAATTTTTTTAAGCATATTATTGCAAATTCTTTAATAAATAACTTACTAAATTATCAATCTTAATCCTTTCTTGCTGCATAGTGTCTCTGTCTCTAACAGTAACGGTATTATCTTCTAATGTGTCAAAATCAATAGTGATACAATAAGGTGTGCCAATTTCGTCTTGGCGGCGATAGCTTTTGCCAATATTACCGCTGTCATCATATTCGCACATCATTTCTAATTTCAAAAGATTATAAACTTCTTGAGCTTTTTCTTTAAGTTGAAGTTTGTTTTTCAAAAGCGGGAAAATGGCTGCCTTTATGGGAGCTAAGCGCGGGTCTAATTTCAAAACTACTCTCGTTTCCCCATTCACTGCTTCTTCGGTATAAGCTTTATCTATAAACATTAAGAAAAACCTATTTAAACCAGCAGATGTTTCTAAAATATGAGGAATAAATTTTTCACCATTTTCGTCATGGTAAGATAAATCTGCTCCTGAAAATTTTGAATGCTGAGACAAATCCCAATTTCCTCTAGCATGAATTCCTTCCACCTCCTTAAATCCTCCTATGCACTTAAAATCATACTCAATATCATAAGCTTCGCTCGCATAATGCGCTAATTTTTCGTGACGATGCCATTGAATATCTTTTTCTTCAATACCATATTCTAAATACCATTGATAACGGATATTCCTCCACTCTTCGTATTTTTCTTTCATTTGGCTCGGATGTAAAAAATATTGCATTTCCATTTGCTCAAACTCGCGCGTTCTAAAAATAAATTGCCGAGCTACAATTTCATTGCGAAAAGCCTTGCCTACTTGCGCTACTCCAAATGGTATTTTTACTCTTGTTGAATCTAAAATATTTTTATAATTAAGATAAATGCCCCCACAAGTTTCCGGACGCAAGTAAACTGCTTCTGAATCATTTAATGATTCGGTTGGCGAACCTAAATTAGATTTTACCATTAAAGAAAATCTTTTAGCTGGAGTAATATCTTTAGAACCACAAACCGGACATTTTAATTTACCTGCTTTTCTAAGCTTGTCTAATTCGCTATTTATAAAATCTAAAGGAGCCTTGTCTGCGTTAATGCCAAAAGATTCTAAAACTTGGTCAGCCCGCATTCTATTTTTACATTTTTTACAATCTATTTGAGGATCGTCAAAATTATCTAAATGACCTGAAGCCTTCCAAGCTAAAGGATGCATAAAAATAGCGCTATCTAAAACTACTATATTGTTCTGCGATTGAAGCATTTGTTTCAACCAAGCATCGCGAATATTGTTTTTTAATAAAGCGCCATAAGGCCCATAATCATAAACTGCGGCAAAGCCGCCGTAAATTTCTGAAGATTGGAATACGAAGCCCTTTCTCTTGCAAAATGAAACAATTTTGTCTAAATTTTCTTCCATAATTTTATAATATTAAACTTTTATGAAACATCAAACCCTGTCTTGATTTTAGCATATTTACTCTCTTTCGCAACTTAAAATTTATTTACATTTTGGAATATCTAAACTGCCGCAATAGCCATCGTAACCAGAGTATCCAAAAGAATCTACACAATATATTTTATTTTTTGAAAGGCCAATAAAGTTAGTTTTAGCGCAATAACTTTGACCATTAGAATCAATATAAATATCAATTTTGCTTCCTATTTTTTTAATCTCTTCTTGTTCTTTAATTATGTTAATGTCAGTTAAAAGTCCTTGATAGGTATTTTTTTTTATATTATAAATCATCGCCCAATTTTTAAATGATTCCATATTCTGTTGAATAATTGTATTATAAGCAGAAATTTTTAATTGCTGAAAAATAAAAATTGGTATGGAAAAAGATAATCCAAAAACAATTATTGCCGACAGAGAACGAAAAAAAAGTGTTTTGGTTGAATATGAAAATTTCACTTTATTAATTATTCAAAAACCGGAACATAACTTGGCTCGGTTTGAGCGCTTATTTGTTTGCCGGTCCATTGATCATTGCCGGTTATTTCTAAGGCTCCGGTAATTAAGGCATCTTCATTTAATTCAGGGATAATAGAAACTTGAAACGCACACTTGGAAGCTTCAGACAAAAATCCAGCGCCAGCCTTTAATGACCCAATAGTACAAGTCACCTCCTGTGTGCCAGCATCATAGCTAATTTTCATATCTTCTGGATAAATTTTATTTTCAAAATTAACATTGGGCGACAAAACTGCTTTCATAATCACGCCCTCCATATCGTTATAATAATTTTTAGCTGTCCATTCTACGGTTAAATAAGTTTTTTGACCAACTTTCAAAGGATAAGGGCCAGAATTGATAAAATATTTACTTTCATTATATATTTTTTGCTCAGCCACTAAAGAAGAATTAATTTTTGTAATAAATTCCTGTGTATTTTGTCCAATTGTAACAGTATTTTTAATAACTGGGTTAATATCGGCTTGGCTGTTTATAGCCCAGCGTTTATTAACATTTACCCAAAATTCAACTTTTCCAGTTTGCCCCGGAGCTAAATAATTTAATTCAGGAATTTGAGAGCTGTCCCAAATTATTGAATTATCTCCTTGTTGATAGTTTCCAATTGGCACTCTAACAGAATTTAAATCAAGATAATTACCGCTTAAACGGCTAATAAGAACAATGTCTTTAAGAGCATCTTGACCGATATTGGTAAATAAAATTTGATAATGTAATTGGTCGCCTGGACTAGCTGCATAAGCATCGCTATTATTAATTGTTTGAGATAAATAAATAGAGGGAGCAATAATTTCTACATTTCTTACTGCTTCTTTAAGGGACACAAAATTACCATTTTGCCATATACCTAATTCAGCCTTAAAAACTTTTTTATCTTTATCTTGACCCGATAATGAACCAATCAACTGAATATTGCCACCGCTCATTTCGTTTAAAACCGGGATATTCCATTCATTATCTATGCCTTTTGGTTTTTGACTAACCAGAGTAAATTCGGGCGGCAGTTGCACTTTGATAGTTAAATCATTCAAGGGATAAGAAACATTGGAAGTATAATTAATATTAATTGTAAACACTTTATTGTTAGCCACTTGGTCAGGCATTTGAATATTTAAACTTATCGGCACATTGCCTAAAATAATTGTAAAACTAGTTTTAACTTCGTTTTTAGTTTTTAATCCAGACGGTTGAAAAGTCATTCTTGCTTGGGCTTCTTTAATTTCGTTGGTCCGTCCCATTAAGCGCGCCTTAAATTGAAAAGACCTTTCTTCGCCCGGATAAATATCCCCTTTCAGGGCTGTTGAATCTAAGCGCACCACTTTTTGTCCATTCTCGGTAATTGCTCCATCAGGAAAAGTAAAATACAATTCTGGATTTTCTAAACGAACATTGCCATTATTCTTAAATTTAACAGTATAAGTAATGCTTTCGCCGGTATCGGCCTTACTAGGACCCAAAATTTCCAATTTCAAAACTTCTTTAGAATAAGACATTTGGAACCAAGTAAAACCCAAAATCGCGGCGATGATAATGAAAAAAATTAATATAAAAATAGTTTTTCGGCTCATTTTTTTAAAAATTTAACTTTATAGAATTTAAGACGCTCCTGCTCTTTCAAAAGCTCTTTTTTGTCTTTGAAAAGAGCTCTTTCTTTCAGAGCAGCTAAATTTTGTTTTGATTTTTTATTTTTTAGAGGGTCTCTTTGCTGATTGCTGCTCGGAACTCTTTGCCGCCACTCTCCAATATTTTTTAATGAGTCTTGTTTTGGCTGTTTAATTAAATCTTTTTCAGAATGAGTTTTCTTTGACCACGGCTTTGAGGCAGCGGAAAAATTTTGTTTTGCTCCCGGTTTTTCAATCGGTGTTTGAAATTCCATAAAATTAAATTAAAAATTTTTATATTTTTCTAATACTCAAAAAAATATCTTGACCATCTAAGCTTAGTTTTACCCCTCCCTTAACTTCTGATTCAATTATTATATCATCACCCAAAACTTCATTCAAAATAATTTTTTTATTTCGTAATATTATCTTATCAAAAAAATCAGATTTTTGATAGTAGATTACAATTCTTTGAGCTGGCACTAATTTCATCTCTTTGCGTATTTGCTGAATTTGCCTAACCAATTCCCTAACCAGCCCTTCTTCTTTTAATTCTTCTGTAAGCATTGGATTTAACCAAATTTTATTTTCAAGAAAAGGATCAAAAATTATTTTTTTAACATTTATTTCATCTTCAATTAATGGAAGAAGGTCTATGTTTAAATCTTTATTTTTTATCTTTAATTCTGATAACGGCTGTCTAACTTTAATTCCTAATTTTTGTCTTTCCGCTAAAGCTAAATTGACAATGGCGCGAATATCTTCCATTTGTTTTTCTAAATTTTCGTTAATAAAATTTTCATCAGCTTGAGGATAGTCACATAGATGAACGCTTTCTAAATCATTTTCTGTTTTTAGGGCTTGATAAATATATTCTGTTAAAAATGGAATAAAAGGAGCAGACAATTTAACAAATTTCATTAAAACATAATATAAGGTCGCCAAAGCCTCTTCCTTTTCAGCTATGTCTTTTGGCTTTTGAAAACGACGGCGAGAACGACGAATATACCAATTAGATAATTCTTCTATAAACTCTCCTATTGGTCTAGCTGCTTTGGTTAACTCATATTGACTCATCCATTTATCAACTTCTTTGTTTGTTTTTTCAATTCTACTTAAAATCCATTGGTCTAAAATATTTTTAGAATCTTTTAGTCCTGTCCAAGTAAACTCATTTTTATAAGTGTTGTAAAAAATGAAACAGTTTTCAAGACCGGAAATAACTTGACGCCAAACATCTTTAACTTTGTCTTCAGAAAATCTATATTCTTCTCCAATATTGGTAGAAGCCAATAAAAAATATCGCAAAGCATCAGCTCCGTATTTTAAAAATATATCTGTTACATCAGGATAATTTTTTAATTTTTTGGAAAGTTTGCGTCCTTGAGCATCTAAAACTAATCCATTAACAATTACATTCTTAAAGGCAGGATTGTCTTTGCCAAGACCAATATCGTCTAATGTTAAGGCTGCAGCAATTACATGAAGAGTATAAAACCAACCTCGTGTTTGGTCTAATCCTTCCGCAATAAAATCAGCGGGATAAGTTTTTTCCACTAATTCTTTATTCTCAAACGGATAATGCCATTGAGCATACGGCATAGACCCTGATTCAAACCAACAATCAAATACGCTCAAAACCCGCTTCATTCCACTGCCGCATTGGCATTTTAATTTTACCTCATCAATATAAGGACGATGCAAATCTTTTAAGTCATATTCTTGAGCTGCTAATTGTTTTAATTCAGCTAAACTGCCTATACAAACTTTTCTCCCACACTCTCCACATTCCCAAATTGGAATGGGGGCGCCCCAAAATCTTTCTCTTGCAAAATTCCAATCTCGCGCTCCTTCTAACCATTTTCCAAATCTTCCTTCTCTAATATGGGCTGGCACCCAATGAATTTTTTGATTATTGCTAATAAGCTTGTCTTTAAATTCAGTCACTAAAATATACCAACTTTCAATCGCATAATAAATTAAGGGAGTATCGCACCGCCAACAATATGGATATTCGTGCGTAACTAATTCTTGTTTATAAAAAATATGCTGTTCTTTTAGGTCTTCTAAAATTTTTTTGTCCGCTTCTTTAACAAACTCACCTCCATAATTTTTAACCTCTAATTTAAACTTCCCCATTTCATCAATTAAATGATAGGTCGGCAATTTATATTTTGCTCCTAAATTAAAATCATCTTCTCCGTGCATAGGATTAATATGGACAACTCCGGTTCCATCTTCGGCAGTCACAAAATCTCCTTCTAAAACTTGAAACGCATTTTCAATATTTTCTGGTTTGGCTTCTATTAAATCAAAAAATATAGGCTCATATTTTGTTCCTATCAGCTCTTGACCTAATATTTCTTTTATAATTTCAAATTCTCCTTCTAATACATTTAAGCGAGGTTTAGCTAAAACATATAATTCATTATTATTTTTCACTAAACAATAAGTCAATTTTGGATTAACAGCTAAAGCAACATTGCCTGGCAGGGTCCAAGGGGTAGTAGTCCAAACTAAAAAATTAGCATCCTTAAATTTTTCATCACTAATCTTAAATTTTACATAAATAGAAACGTCTTTTGTTTCTTTATATCCTTGATTAACTTCAAAATTTGATAAAGTTGTCCCGCAACGAGGACAATAAGGAGAAACCCGATAATTTTTTTTAACTAAATTTTTATCCCAAAGCTGTTTTAACACCCACCAAACTGATTCAATATAATTATTTTCTAAAGTAGCATAGGCTTGGTCATAATCAGCCCAACGCCCTACTCTCTTTAATGTTTTCTCAAAATCAGCCACACAAGTAAAAACAGACGCTCGGCAGGATTCATTAAATTTTTCAATACCTAATTCTTCGATTTGTTTTTTGTTTTTAATGTCTAACTGCTTCTCAATCAAATTTTCAACTGGCAAACCATGACAATCCCACCCCACTCGGCGCGGGACTTGATAGCCCTTCATGGTCCAATAGCGCAAAACCGCATCTTTTAATGTGGTTGTCAAAATATGACCATAATGAGGTTTGCCAGTGGCAAAAGGCGGTCCATCATAAAAACTAAAGAATGGCGCTCCTTCCCTATTTTTAATAGATTTATGAAATATATCTTGCTTATCCCAAAATTCTAATATTTTTTCTTCATTATTCATAATTTTCTTACTTCTCCAGTTTTAATTAATCTTTCTCTATATTTTAATGCTTCTTCATAATTTAATCCCTTAAAATAACATTCCAAAAGCCATAAAGGGTCTCCATGCGAAACTATTAAAATATTATTGCCCGCATATTTATTTTCTATTTCAGTTAAAAGATTAAGCATCCTGCTTTGACAATCATTCCAGCTTTCTCCTTGGGGTACAGCTTGTTCAAATTTTCTTAAAGGATCTCCATTAAAAAATTCCCAAGCTTGTTTTTTTGTTTTACCTCCTAAAATTCCCCAATTTATATCTCTTAAGCGTGCGTCGTAAATTATTTTATTTTTAGAAAAACCAATAATTTCTGCCACAATCTCAGCGGTCTGTTTGGTTCGGCATATATCCGAACAAAAAATTAAATTAATATTTTGGTTTTTTAATACATAACCAGCTGCCTCAGCTTCTGCTTTTCCTTCTTCTAAAAGAACGCATGGTTCTGGATCGTCTGGCCACTCATAAACAATATCCTTCTTTACAGTCTGGTGAATATTTTTTCCATGCCTTAACAAAAAATAATTATTTTTTAATTTTAAGCTCATATTTATATTAATAAATTAACATTTTCCTAAATTTTAAGCAATTATATTATCTTTTAAAATACCCTACAAAAACTTTTCTTGCTTTAATAATTTTATTTTTTTCTTAACTCCGCGATTATATCCGCCAATTTTTCCATCGCTTCTAATAACCCGATGGCAAAATATCTTGGGGTCATAATTTTTGCTTAAGATATTGCCCACTGCCCGATAAGCCCCCGGACTTCCGGCTCGTTTAGCCACCTCTCTATAAGTTAATGTCCTGCCTTTAGGTATTTTTTTAACAATTGCTAACACTTTTTCCTGAAAAGTTTTCATAAACTTTTATTTTACATTTTTTTAGGCGCGGAAATACCTAAAATATCTAAAGTATTTTTTAAGACAATCTGAGTGGCTTTTACTAAACTTAACCTTGCCTGTCTTAATGGCTCATCATCTACTAAAACATAACAATCATTATAAAAAATATGAAAAGTTGCCGCTAAATCAAGTACATATTGCGTTAAATGCTGAACCTGTTTGTCTTTAGCAATGTCTTCAATTATTTCTGGAAAATAGCTAATTTGTTTTAATAAATCTAATTCTTTTGATTTGGTTAAGGGGCTCAACTCTTTGGCATTTTTTAATTTCCCATTATTTTTGCTTAAAAGACTATTAATTCTTGCGTAAGCATATTGAATATAATAAACTGGGTTTTTTTCTGATTGCTCTTTGGCTAAATTCATATCAAAATTTAAATGAGTATCTGAACTTTTCTCCAAAAAGAAAAATCTAATAACATCTGCTGGCAATTCATCTAACAAATCATCTAAGGTAATTGCCGTTCCTAATCGTTTAGACATTTTCATAGGCTTCCCATCTTTCATTATAGTTACAAATTGTAAAAGAATGATTTCTAATTTTCCTTGATAGCCTAAAGCTTCTACCCCAGCCCTTAAGCCCGGCACATCTCCAAAATGGTCGGCTCCCCAAATATCTATTACTTTATTAAATTTTTGTTTTTTAAACTTATAATAATGGTAAGCAATATCTCCGGCTAAATAAGTTTTTGTCCCATCAGATTTTATAATTACTCTATCTCTCTCATCGCCAAACTCAGTGGATTTAAACCAAGTTGCCCCGTCTTTTTCATATAAAAATCCTTTTTGTTTTAATAAAGCAATTGTTTTATCAACTTCTTTTGTTTTATAAAGAGTTGTTTCGGAAAACCATTCATCAAACTGAATATTTAGTTTTTTAAGAGTTGGCTTAATGCTTTTCTCTAAAATTATTTTGGCAGCGCGCTTTCCTATTTTATATGCATCGCCATTATAATAAGATAATTCTTGATGTAATTTATCAATATATTCACCAGTATACTTAGCTTCGTTGTCCTTTAAAACTGAATGGCCTAAAGCTAAAATTTGGTTGCCATAATCATTGATATAATAAGCTTTTCTAACTTGATAGCCCGCTTTTTGAAAAATGTTAGCCAGAACATCTCCATAAGGTCCGCCTCGCCCATTTCCAATAGTTAAGGGACCAGTAGGATTAGCAGAGACAAACTCTACTTGAATTTTTTGTTTTTCCCCAATATTTAAATTTCCAAAGTGACTACCCCTTCTTAAAACTTCTTGACCAATTTTCCATAAGTATTGTTTGGATAAATAAAAATTAATAAAACCGGGGGCAACAACTTGCGCTAAATCAAAATAATCAAAAAATTCATCATCTTTTGATAAGGCTTCTTTAAGGTCTTCGGCCACTTGTTCTGGATTTTGTTTCCGCTCTTTCGCAATTTGCATTGCTATTCCTATAGAATAATCGCCAAAAGATTTTTCTTTTGGCTTTAAAATTGGCACTCCCTTTAATTCCTTAGAACTATTCTGAGTTATCCACTCGGGATACAATTTTATAATAGCCTCTCGGCTTATTTTAGTAAGATATTGACGCGCATTCATTTTGTTTTAGTGTAGCAGAAAAATAAAAAATATAAACAGTTGACAGCTGTTAATTATGATTATATACCTAAAAAACATTTTTAGGCAATAATATCTCTCTAAGATTTTCTAAAAAATAAAAAACCTGTATAATATATATAATATCCTATAAATAAAATATAATATAAATAAAATGGCGATATTGGCAGAAAATAAAAAAGCAAAATACAATTACGAAATTTTAGAACGCTATGAAGCTGGCTTAGAATTAACCGGACAAGAAGTTAAAGCATTAAGACAAAGAGGAGTTTCTCTGTATGGAAATTATATTGCTATCAAACGGAAAAAAAATGGCTCTCCTGAAATTTTTTGGGTTGGGGCAAACATTCCTCCTTATCAACCTCAAAACGCTGGCTCATCTTATGTTCCCCAGCGCGACCGCAAGCTCCTTTTACATAAAAAAGAAATTAATGAATTAAATGTTAAAATAAAAGAAAGGGGCTTGACTTTAATCCCTTTATTGGTTTATACTAAGAACCACCGCCTCAAGATGGAAATTGGTTTAGCAAAAGGCAAAAAAGCTTTTGATAAACGCGAAGCTATTAAGAAGCGGGAAACCGAAAGAAAAATCCAAAATACATTAAAAACACGGGGGTGAATCGCTTCGACAAAAATTTGAAAATAATATGCAAGCCGAGTTTTCTCTAATCTCGTAAAACTTAGAGAAAATCAATAAGTGACAACTTATTTGAACAACCTGCATTAGCTTACGCTTAATGCATGTCCTCCCACTAACTTCCGCTAAGTGGAAAAGGGCATAATTTTGCGGAATAGGTAAATTTTTTTGATTTAAGAAAATTTGCCGAACCAAAATTAAATCAAAGCTTTGGGAAATTTTGTCCGGCTTTCTTCCCTCAGCCTAATTAAGCCGGAACAAGCTTGTAGAATTATTAATTGGATAATTTTTGGACGCGAGCTCACTACTCGCCACCTCCACATTATTATTTTGAATAAACCACTCCAAAACAATCAAATAAGGGCTAAAGAAGTAAGGCTAATTGATGAAACTGGCCAACAATTAGGCGTAGTTCCGTTGACGCAAGCCTTAGAAATATCTCGTCAAAAAGGATTAGATTTAATTCAGGTTACTGAAAGAGTAGAGCCGCCAGTTTGTAAAATTGGCGATTATGGCAAATATCTTTATGCTTTACAAAAAAAAGAAAGAAAAATGAATGCTGGAACTAAGGGTGGCGCTGTAAAATCAATCCGTTTAACTTTTAATATTTCAGAAAATGATATTAAGACTAAAGCTTTAGCTGCTGAAAAATTCTTAAAAAAAGGAGATAAAGTAAAAGTAGACTTGCCATTGCGTGGCCGCCAAAAAGGACTAATAAGCGTGGGAGAGCAAAAAATAGAAAAATTTTTGGAAATCTTAGGTTCAAAAATAGAATATAAAACAGAAAACGAATTAAAAAAAGAGCCCTATGGCTTATCAATGATAATTATTAAAAAATAGTATGAAGAATAAAGGCAAAACTAAAAAATCTATTGCCAAAAGATTTAAAATCACAAAAAATGGAAAAGTTTTGAGAAGGCCCGTAGGACAGGACCATCTTTTGAGCAAACAAAGTGGAAAGAAAAGACGGGCTTTGAGAAAATTAGTTAAAATGTCAGAGCCTGAAGCTAAGAAAATAAAAAAATTATTAGGAATAAAATAAATATATGGTAAGAGTAAAACGAGGGACAGCTTCCCACAAAAGAAGAAAAAATACCCTTAAGCAAACAAAAGGATATCGCTGGAGCCGCAAATCAAAATATATAGCCGCCAAACAAGCTTTAATGAAATCTTGGTCTCATGCTTATAGAGACCGTAAAAATCTAAAAAGGGCTAAACGAAGTTTATGGCAAATTCAAATTGCTGCAGCTTGTAAAGAAAGCGGTCTTTCTTATAATAAATTCATAGCCGGTCTTAAAAAATTTAATATTGAAATAGACCGAAAAATTTTAGCCGATTTGGCTAAAAATAATCCTGCTATTTTTTCTAAAATATTAGAAAAAACAAAGTAAAAATAAACCGCTGTTAGGGCGGTTTTTTATTTTACTACAACAATCTTAGCATTTTGGGGAATATTTTTTGAATATTTTAATAAATAAGTTTGCCCTAATTGCGTAGCCACTTTCCTATCTTTCCCTTTTATCAAACGCACAAGCACAGAAGGACCGCTAAAATTTGATGGCTCTAAATGAATATCATTTTTTTGAATAAAATTTCTCAAAGAATGGCATTCTTTCTCGTTCCGCGCTACCACTATTAAACAATTATCATCCCAGAATATCCTTCCTTGTTTTAAGATGTTTAAATCGTTATTATTCGGGTTTTTTTTATAAGTTAAAAGTTGTTTTAAATTTTTTGAATAATTTTTATCAGTCAAAATACATCCCCCTCCGGGAGAAGGAAATTTTTTAATACCAAAAATTTTAGCTAATTGAAGTTGTGGCTGACGAGACCTGCCCTCTATGCCATAAAGCTGTTTTCTATCCACTAATCCTTTTTTTTCAACAATTGTAGGCGATAATTTTTTAGCAGACAAAGGTCTTAATAAATAACCTTGCAAACCAGCTTGTTGTTCTAATAAATGTAAAGCTTTGATGTTTTGAGACATTGGCCTTTCCCCCAATACCTCACCCGTAGCGATAAAATCATAACCTTCCTGCTCCATTATTTTTTTCGCTTCTTTTAACATTAATAGATGGCAATCAATACAAGGATTCATAGCTGAACCATAACCAAATTGAGGGGACTTTACAATTTTCAAATGCTTTTGACCAAAATTAATCTTTCTTAATTTTAATCCTAATTGTTGACAAGCATCCTCAGCAGCTCTACATCCAAAAAAGAAACTCTTAAAACAAATTGGCGCTACTTGAATACCCTGTTTTTGTAAAACTTTAGCTGCTAATATAGAATCTAAACCTCCTGACATTAATAACAAAGCTTTAACTTCTTTTGCCATAAGACTTAAAATATAATTTTTCTAAGGACTGAGCATTTAAAATATTCTGTTTTGTTAACCAAGCCCGACGAGCTTGATAAACGCCATATTCCATATTGGTTAATTCTTTTTTTATATGAGCATCACTGCCAATACATAATTTTATTCCCAATTCTTTTGCCTGTCTTGCTATTGAAGAGCTTAAATCGCCGCGATAACAATTTATTTCTAAAATAACATTATTTTTTTTAGCCGCTTTCAAAATTTCTTCTACATCGACCTCATAAGAATCGCGGCTTCCTAATATCTTTCCAGTGGGATGGTTTAAGATGTCTACATAGGGATTGCTTATCGCTTTAATAATTCTTTTAGTCATTTCTACTTTTCCCATCTTAAAATTAGAATGCACTGATACGCTTACAAAATCTAATTGCTTTAAGATTTCATTATTAAAATCAAGTGAGCCATCTTTTAAAATTTCCACCTCTGCGCCTTGCAAAAGTTTAAATTTTTGTCCTTGTTTTTGAAACTCTTTATTTAATTTATCTATGGTTTTTTTCTGATTTAATAATTCTTTCTCGCTTAATCCATTTTCTATTTTTAATGATTTTGTATGGTCGCAAATACCTAAATATTCATAACCTAACTCTATGGCTTTAAGGGCTAATTCTTTTAATGAATTTTCTCCGCCATCCCAGTCGCTATGACAATGAAAATCTCCCTTAATATCTTTTAATTCAATCAAACTAGGCAATTGATGAGTTTGAGCAGCTTCAATTTCGCCCTGATTTTCTCTAATTTCAGGAGGTATCCAATCCATTCCTAAATATTCATAAATTTCTTCTTCTGTTTCTCCTTTAATTTTTTTTACTCCTCTATAAAGACCGTATTCATTAAGCTTTAATCCTTGTTTGATAGCCAAGCGCCTAATAGCAATATTATGTTCTTTACTCCCTGTAAAATATTGCAAAGCTGCCCCATAAGAACTTAGAGGGACTACTCTTAAATCAATATCTAACCCTTCTTGAGTCTTAACAGAAGATTTAGTTTCTCCTTTTGCCACTACCTTTACCACTTCATCCCAAGTTACAAAAGTATTCATTATTTTTTCAATCAAATGTTTGTCTAAAGCATCTAATACAGACACTAAAATATCAGCATCACCAATAGTTTCTTTACGGCGGCGTGTGCTTCCCGCAATAGATATTTTTTCCACACCCTTAATGTTTTTAATTCGCTGTTCTATTTTTTTGATAGATGGCAAAATTTCCCGCAACAAAAATCGTCCCTTAGATTGCCTTAAAAATTCAATTGATTGTAAAATATTTTTTTCTGTTTTTTCTCCAAATCCAAAAAGAGGAGCAATTTTACTATCTTTGGCCGCCTTTTCCAAATCAGCCAAATTTTTAATTCCTAATTCGTCATAAAGTTTTTTAATTTTTCTTACTCCCAACCCCTCTACTTTGGTTAATTCTTCAAAATCAATTGGCGAAACTCTTTTCAGGTCTTTATAATATTCTATTTTCCCAGTTTTCAGATATTCTTCTATTTTTAAGGCAATACTTGTTCCTACGGCTGGAATTTTTTCTAAACCCTTTAATCCTTCCCGCTTATAAATTTCAGCTACATCTTCTTCTAATGAATCTAAGGCAATCGCAGCTTGCTGATAAGCTTTGGGTTTGAAAGGAATTTCATTAAGCTCCAAAAAATCACCAATTTCAAATAATATTTTAGCAATTTCTTGATTTTTCATTAAAGATGTAAGAAGAGCGGCTCAGTTTATTAAGCCGTTTATTTTATAATTGATTATAAACTATTTTTTCCATCTTAAAATATCTTTTCTTAAACAAAGCAAAAAAATAACTCCTATTATTCCTAATGCGCTAGCAGCTAAAAAGGAAGGGATAAATCCAAATTTATAAACTAAAAAGCCGGAAATTAATCCTGACAAGCCGTTTCCTAAACCTATTATTGTATCATCTAAACTCCAATCCGCGGCCTCGTGTCCTTTGTCTATGTTTCTTGTAAAAATTGCTCTCCAGCCAGTAATTGAAGCAGCCATTCCAATTCCGTAAAAAAATTGGAGAATATAAATATACCACTCTGTAGTCGCAAAAAGATATCCTAAGGGAACTAAGGAAGCAATAGAAGTTCCCCAAACCAAGAAAAAATAATCGTCATTATCTCCCTTGCAGTGGTCTAAAAACAATCCAAACGGATATTGTAAAATTGCTTTAGTAATCCAATAAACCGCAACAGCAATCCCTACTGTTAGGGCTGTCCCTGATAGCTGTTCGGTAATAAAAATAGCAAAGATAGGAGTAACTAATCCCCACCCCGTCCAAAAGGTTAAATCTGATAAAATAAGATATTTAATAATTTTATTAATTTCTTTTAAGTGCATAAATATTTTATTTAATAATTATTTTTGTCGTTTGGTTTATTAAATCCATCTTCCATTATATTAAATCCCTTTTTAAGTAAAATTGCCAAACCAGCTAATGAAATAATGGTTTCGCAAGCCCGAATAATCATTGTAAAAGCAGTAGCCATTGATGCCTCCATTTTAAGGGCTTCAAATGAAGCAGTTTGAATAACTTCATGTGATCCTAAAGATGTTGGAATTGGAATAAGGGCTGAAAAATAAGTAAGCCCCACAATAGAAAAAGCAGCTGGCAACCCCACATTTAAGCCAGTCAAAAAAAGAATTAAAAGCCAAGTACGAACTGCCATTACACCAGCACGCAAAATTGATATAAATAAACTTTTAAAAAAATGCCGCTTTTCTTTAAAAAATTTTAATATATCATTTTCAATTATTATAGCTGTATTGCCTTCGCTTAATTCTTTGCTTGTAAATTTTTTTACGAATCCCCTTACTACTCCTTTTTGACGAAAGGCCTTGAAATAAAAAAATGCCACCATCCCCACAAATAATATAAGAGCTAATCCAAAAATATATAAAACTTGCAATGGTAAAAATTCTAACTTAAAGGCAAAAAAGAATAAGGCAAAAAATATAAATAAAATATTAACAGTCCACTCTAAAATTCTTTCTATAATTACTGAAGCAGCAGCTTTGTCTAAAGAAATTTTTTCTTCTTTATAAATATCATAAATCCTAAAAATTTCGCCGGAAAGAAAGATGATTGGGAATAAATACATTAAAGCATAACCGCCTACATACGATTGCCAAAGTTTCCAAAATGAGACGGGGGCTTTCTCGTCTTTTAAAATTTCATACCAACGCCAATTACCAATTAATAAAATTAATATACTTAAACAAAAAATTACAATCCCCTGCCATCCTTGAAAAACCTTAAAAGCTCCACCAATTTTATCCCAGCCAATCACTTTTCCTAACCAAATAAAAATTCCTACTCCTACTAAGAGAGAAACTGTAACTAAAATTGTATTTTTTTGACGAAAATTCATAAATTAAAATATTCACACCAATTCTAGAATTATTCTTCTGAAACTGACTTTAAGTTTAGCATAAAAATTTTTTAAAATAAAATATTTTTAAGCTAAATAACTAAAGAAAAAAAGATTTATGTAGGAATTTTGTCCAATTTTTTCACGAATAAAATTAGAAATTTGCGGCTCAACTTCGGACCAATAATATTGATGTCCCGGCACATCCATTGCTTCTGGAAAAGAAATAGGCCGTCCGGCTATTCTCGTATAAGACATTACAAATGGCGCCTTAAGAATTGACCACGATAAGGCCAAAATATTACCATTAGAAACCGCATCGCGATCATTATTAGTTAAATATAAAGTATTGCTTCTATTTTGTCTTTGAGACCAAAATGGAAGACCAAATTCTATAGAAAAAATTTTATCAGTACAACAATTTATTTTTTGCATAGTTGATTCGGTGAAAGTAGCGCCATTGCTTAAACCAGCTAAAATTATTATTTCGCGAGGATTTTGTTTAGAAAAATTTTCTAAAGTTTTGGCTAAATAAGAAGATTCTTTAGGAAAATTAAAAAGAATTTCTTTAATATAGGCGGCTTTTCCAAGCCAGCTATCTTCAGTGCGATAATAAGGTACTACCTCAACACTATAACCTAAATTTTCTATAGAAAATTGCAATCCTTCAATTAGGGGTTTAAAATCCCAAGCTTGGTCTGGCTTTACTGTTCCAAACCCTCCGGAGTTAAAAATAATAATAACCTCATTATTTTGAGCGCTTTCCCTTAAAGAATTTTCAAAAATTTTATTATTGCCAGACCAAAAAAATAAATCAAACCAAATAAAAGAAATAACTAAAATTCCCACAATAAAACTTATAATGATTTTATATCTTTTTTTCATTTTATCTTTTTGATTTTTTTCAATACAATACTGCTTAATTTTAATTTTTACTAAGAAAATTTAACTAATATATATTAAGCATCTTCATATTGTATTTTTAATATTCTATATTGTTTGCTTAATTGTGGCAAATAAATTGTGTCCCCTACTTGCTTTCCAAGAAAAGCCATTCCCACTGGAGATTCATCGCTAATTTTTCCTTCAAAAGGATTAGCTTCAACTGTTCCTACAATTTTATATTCCACTGATTCCGCTTTATCGTTTTGACAAACAACCCGGGCTCCTAATTGAACCTTGTTTCTATCTTCTTTGGGAGGAGTTTTTATTATTTTATAATTTTTTAAGATGTTTTCCAAGACTTTTAATCGCGATTCTTTTTCTTCTAAACTTTCTTCGTATACAGAAAAATCAGGGTTAGTGTCTTCACCTTCTAATAAATTCGGGGCATTTTCAATTAATTCCTCTCGCAAACTTTTTTTAATAAGTTCATATTCTGCCTGAAGCTCCTCTAATTTTTCTTTAGTAAGATAATATGTGTTCGCCATAAGTCTTGAATTTTATTTTTTATTATTAAATTAAGAAACCCTCTCTTTTAGAGGGGTTTATATTAAACTATAATTATTATTTAATTAAACACCCTCTATGTCTTTGCCAAAAAGCTTAAAACGACTAAAGTAATCAATTTAGTCTCCCAATTTGTTTGATAAGCTTTTATTTTTAAAGGGGTGTTCATAATTTTTTATTTATCTATAATATACTCTCTTGCTTAAATTTGTCAAATTGACTAAAAGACATTTTTTATTTACAATATAAAAGCAATGACACATTTACTTAGAAATATTATTATAATTCTTATCGCCCTTACTATTTTTTCTACAGCTTATTATTTTTACGACGGCATTTATAATCATTCTAATCTGAAACAAATTGATATTATTTATAGGGTTAAGCCATCTTCATCAGCCAAAGAGGTGGCTTTTGATTTAGCTCGTCAAAACATTTTGAGCGATCCTTATCCCTTACTAGCCTACCTTTTCGCGTCAGGAAATTTAAAAAATATAAAAGCTGGAGCTTATGAAATTAGCTCTAATATGACTGGCCGTCAAATTGCAGAGATATTAACTAACGGAAAAACTGCCCAACTTAAGCTAACCATTGTAGAAGGATGGGATTTAGCAAAAATAGGCGCTTATCTACAATCTCAAAATTTTGGCACTATTCAAGATTTTTATAATATTACCGGCAAGCCGGCAGAAGCTCAAAATAAAAACGCTGCTTTTCATAATACTTTGGTTCCCCAGTTTAAATTTTTAGAAGACTGCCCAGCGCAAGCAAGTTTAGAAGGATTTCTTTTTCCAGATACATATTATGTTTCTATTGATGCTTCGTTAGAAAATATTGTTACCCAAATGTTAATTAATTTTGACAATAAACTTACTCCGCAAATGAGAGAGGATATAAAAAAACAAAATAAAAGTATTTACGAAATTGTTACTATGGCCTCTATATTAGAAAAAGAAGTTAAAACATTAGACGATAAAAAAATTGTTGCAGGAATTCTTTGGAAAAGACTTAGAAATGGTCAACCATTACAAGCTGATGCCACAATTTTATATGCTTTGCAAATTCAAAACCCCGATAATATTTATACAAAATTTACTGAAATAGATTCTCCTTATAATACTTACAAATATAAAGGGTTGCCAATTGGACCGATTTCCAATCCCGGATTAGATAGTTTAATAGCGGCAATTTATCCTGCTCCAAGCGATTACTGGTATTATCTTTCTAAACCAAGCGGAGAAACTGTATATAGTAAAAATTTTACAGAGCATGTTATTGCTAAAAATAAATATCTAAATTAAAAGCTTCAGCTAGTTACTAGCTGAAGCTTTTATAAATTTACAAAATTTAATTATTCTGATTTTTTATTAATTTTTTCAAAAGCCCTCAAAACTTCTAAGGGTACGGCAAAAATTAATGTATTTGATTCATCAGAACTTACATCTGTAATAGTTTGTAAAGTCCTTAAATGTAATGCTCCTTCGGCTTGAGCAAGAGTTTCAGCTGCTTTAGCCATATTATTAGCCGCCACAACTTCTCCTTCGGCCTTAATAATAACAGCTCTTTTTTCTCGTTCTGCTTCAGCTTGGCGCCCAATCACTCTTTTCATTTCTTCTGGTAATGTAATATCTTTTAATTCTACATTGGAAACATTAATGCCCCAGTTTTTAGCTGTTTCATCAATAATATTTTTTATACTTTCCGAAACTTTACTGCGTTGAGACAAAAGCTCATCTAATTCAACCTGCCCAATTGCATTCCTCATAGTGGTCTGGGCTAATTGAGAAATAGCATAATAAAAATTTTCTACCTTTAAAATTGCTTGCTCGGCTGAGCTAATTTGATAATAAATAACAGCATTAACACGAACCGAAATATTATCCCGCGTAATGGCTTCTTGGTCTGGAACATCCACAGCTTTAACTCGCATATCTACTTTGTTATACGATTGAAAAATTGGAAATACTAAATTCCAACCCGGCTTCATAATGCCAGAAAATTTTCCTAAAGTAAATTTAAGTCCATTTTCATATTGATTAACTTGTTTTATAGAAGCTAAAATTACGAGCACAATTATAGTAATAATAGTTTGAATAATCATATTTTTATTTTTAATTTATTATTTTTATAAAAGTCGGCCTTGACGAATTGATTCTTGTTTTTCAATATCGGAAAATATTTTTACTTTTCCAAAAACCCCATCAAAACCAGGTTGAATTTTTACTTCTCCATTTCTAACCCGCTTTATTCCTTCTATAACTTGTTTATCGGCAATATTTTTCAAATCGTCTAAAGAAACATTTAATAAAACTTCAAATTCTGGAAAATTGGCTGTAATTTTTTCATATTCATTTTGAACTTTTTTAGAAATTACCCCTACTCCATACGCTTCAGCAATAATCTCTTTTAGGGGAACAATATTTTGAAAAGGAGTAATATTGTCAGGTTTAAATCCTTCTTCTTTATCAGCTAATTTTTGAACTCTGTTTAAAACACCAATAACCAATTTTTTCCCGCAAGAAGGACAAAGTTCGCCATATTCTAAAGATTCTTTTGGGTTTAAAGAGATATTGCATAATCTATCGCCATCATTATAATATTTGCCTTCTTGAGGATAAAATTCAATGGTGCTTAAAAATTCTTTTGGGTTTTTTGTTTTAATGGCGTTTATAATAGAAAAATAATTTATTTCTGTATTAAAAATATTAGCTTCCCGACCTATTTTTTCTACACTATGAGCATCGCTATTGCTAATAATAGTCACTCGCCGACCATCAGGTATTCGCCAAATCATAGCAGGGTCAGCCGATAATCCGCTTTCAATAGCATAAATATATTGAGAATAATCTTCAAAACATTCTTTAATAGAATCAAACCCAGATTTTGAACCAAAAATACTAAACCACGGCGTTAAACAATGCGCTGGTACAAATAAACAATCCGGAGAAACATCTAAAACTATTTTTAACAATTCTATAGCATCTATGCCTAAAATTGGCCGACCATCAGAAGAAATATTGCCAATAGCCGCCAAGCGTTGATTTAATTTTTCCACGATTTTTAGAGAAGGAGCAAAAACAAGTATATGAATTTTTCTTATTTTACCTTTCTTGCTATAAATACAGCTTATTTCAGTGGTTAAAATAAAACGCACTCCGGTCTTAGATCCTTTTAATTTAAAAAGTCCTGGTTCAGCTAATTCTAATTTTTCTTCTAAATTTTTAAACCAAATAGGGTGAGTAAAATCTCCACAAGTAATTACTTGAATTCCTTTTGTTTTGGCCCATTTATCTATATTCTCTAAATCAGTATTTTTGCCGGTTGCTCGAGAATATTTAGAATGCAGATGAAAATCAGCGATAAATTTCATAGCTTACTGTATTATTTTATAAACTATGTAGCCCTCTCTAACTTTTTCTTTTGTTTTAATTCCCACTGTTTGCCCTTTTTTACCTTGCTTAATTTTTTCATTGTTTAGTTCTAAAGAAGAAACTTTCTGTTTAAAATTGGTTCCTTGACCGCCCTTAATTCGAATAGTGTCTCCAATTGATAAAGGTCCTTGCAGTTTTACTGCCATAACTTTAATTTTATTAAAATAATGAGTAACTAAACCAACTCTTTTTTCTTGATTATTTTTAGATTTTAATTTAATAATTTTTAAATTCTTTTTGTTTGACTTAGTTTTCTTTATTGCTTTAAGAGTAATGTTACTTTTTGTCGTTTTGGTTTTGGTTTTGGTTTTCGCTTTGGTTTTTGTTTTAATCTTGATTTTAGTTTTAGATTTAACAATTTTTTTTTGAGAATTATTTTTAATCTTAATTTTAGAAATTTTTTTCATAAAATTAACTATTTTTTTATTTTTTTATTTTTAATATATAATTTGCTTTTATTTTTCTTTTGCGCAACAATTTTTATTAATTTTTTTACTAAAATTTCTGGCTCTGTTTCAAATATAATTTTTTCTTTTTCACGGCTATAAATCTGTTTAATCAAATTCCTAATTTCATCAGCCACTCCTTTAGTTCTTTCTAAAACACCGATTGGTTTTTTAGTTTCTACAGCAGTAGCAAACTCATGTAATGTGCCCATTCGTCCGCAAATTATAATAACTGCGTCAGCTGCTTTAGTCATTGTTACATCGCGACCCACGTAATCTCCCCCTGTATATATCATCACATCAAATGGTTCAACTGGCAAGTGATACCTTTTAATATGGGAAAGTTCAGATTCAGCTGGCGAAAAACCCACATTAAATCCTCCCGCCTTTTTACAACCTAAAGCGCAATAATATGGCACTCCGCTAGTCGCGCCAGTAATAAGAGTATGCCCGTTTATTGCTATCTCCGCACCCACTCTTTCGCTTAATTCAATAATATCAGGGCAACAAATTTTAATATCAGCCGATCCAGAAACAACAAAATTATATTTTGCTTTATTTTTTATTTTAAAAGAGTTTTGTTCCATTTTGTTTTTGTTAATTTATTTTATTATTTATTTAATTATTTTAATAAAATTATTCTATATCTATTTTTTGGGCAACTACATAAAAATTATTATAAGGCCTTTCTCCCACCCTTATTTCCCCCTTTCTAATTATTTTCAATCCAACCATTTCCACTAATTCAACTAATTCTTTCAGGTCAAAACAATGAAAATAAGCATCGTTAACCCCATACCATGGCAAAAACATATCGCCTTTATCTAATCCTAATTCCCAATACCAAGTTAAAAAATTAAATTTTCGTTTTTTCCTCTTTTCTTTTAAATCCCAAACTGTTAATATAAGAAGACCGCCTAATCTTAAAACCCGTTTAGCTTCTTTTAAAAATTCTAAACGAAATTCCAAAGAAGGAATATGGTGAAGAACCGCCAAACTATAAACTTTATCAAAAAACTCGGTTTCATAAGGCAAATTTAAAGCGTCTGCTAAATCAAACCGTCCCAGCGGATAATTTTTTTGAGCAATTTTAAGAATTTCTTCAGAAAAATCAGTGCCCCAATATTCAACATCTTGAGAGACAAAATTTTCGTAAAATCGGCCATTTCCGCAACCCAAATCCAAGACCCGATCTTTGGGCTGAAGATAATTCTCAAAAAGAAAATTCATTTCTTTCCAGTTTTTTTCCCGAACTTGAGAATATTTTGCGGCTATCCGATTGTAATCGTCCGCAGTTTTTTCTAAAATAATTTTAGCTAATTCTTGTTCCATTTTTTATTTTTTTATGAAAAACGATAATGAAAAAAACAATCAATTAATCATCAAAGAACTTCTTAATATAAACGCTTACAGCGCGGATGATTTAGCAATGGTAAAAAGAAAAATTTCTAAATTAAAAAAAATTCCTTGTTCAACCAATATCGCTCTCTTAAAAGCATATCACAATTTAGTTAAAGAAAAAAGTATTGCTCCTAATAAAAACTTAGAAAAATTATTAACAACTCGGCCGGTCCGTTCTTTGTCCGGTGTAGTAAATGTTTCAGTATTAACTAAACCATATCCTTGCCCGGGCAATTGTTTATATTGCCCTAACACGCCTAATTTTCCGCGCAGCTATTTACCGGGCGAACCAGCGGCTGAAAGAGCTAAAAAATTAAATTTTGACCCATATTTACAAATTCAAAAACGTTTAGAAATGTTAAGTTTAGGCGGTCATCCCACTGATAAAATAGAAGTAAGAATAATTGGCGCGACTTGGTCTGCGTATCCTAAAAAATATCAAGTTTGGTTTTGTAAAAAAATATTTGATGCTTGCAATCAAGATAAAAATAATTCAAATGATAAAAAATTAAGCGAAGCTAATTTATGGAAAAAATTAAAAATTGCGCAAAAGAAAAATGAAAAAGCTAAACACAGAATAGTGGCCCTATCTTTTGAAACAAGGCCAGATTATATTGATATTAAAGAAGCTGAACGAATGCGCCAATTAGGAGCCACTAAAATAGAACTCGGTGTCCAAGCTGTTGATGACAATATCTTAAAACAAAACCAACGAGGGCATGGAGTTAAAGAAATAATTCAAGCTACTCAAATTTTAAAAAATTTTGGTTTTAAGGTTTCTTATCAAATGATGCTTAATCTTTATGATTCTAGTCCTGAAAAAGATATTCAGATGTTCCAAGAAATATTTAATAATCCCGACTTTAAGCCAGACTGCTTAAAAATTTATCCTTGCGCTTTAGTAAAACAAGCTGCTTTATATCAAAAATACCAACAAGGAAAATATAGTCCTTGTTCTAAAGAAGTTTTAATTAACACCTTAAAAGCTATTAAAAAAATTACCCCTCGCTATGTAAGAATTGAACGAATTATCCGCGACATCCCCTCGCCTTTAATCGTAGAGGGAGGAACTAAAATCTCTAATTTGCGTCAAGTGCTTGAACAAGAGATGCAAAAAGAAAATTGGCATTGCCAATGTATCCGTTGCCGCGAAGTTCAAAATAAAAAAGAAAATGAAAAAATTTCCCTAAAAAATATTTACCTCTTCCAAGAAGATTACGAGGCCTCTAATGGAAAAGAAATACTTTTAACTTTTGAAGATAAAAAAAGAAAATATTTGTATAGTTTATTGCGCCTCCGTCTTCCCTTTCAAAATATATTAAAATTTTATTCATCAACTAACTCTTTCCCCTCGGAATTAAAAAAGACGGCTTTGATTAGAGAACTCCACACTTATGGTCCAACAGCTTTAATTAATAAAAAAAATGCGCCAGTCCAACATAGAGGTTTGGGTAAAAAATTGATTTATAAGGCGGAAAAAATAGCCAAACAAGCTGGCTACAAAAAAATCGCAATAATTTCTGGAGCAGGAGTAAGAGATTATTATCGCCGCTTAGGTTATCGGCTTAAAAATGGCTATATGATAAAACTTTTAAAATCCTGATGTTTAGAATGATGTTTGGGGGTCAGACCCCTAAACATTTTGAAAAAGGAAAAAATAATGTTTAGGTCTTTATGCCTCTTTATACCTGGGTGATGTTTAGGTCTTTATACTGGGTGATGTTTAGGGGTCAGACCCCCCAATGCCCTTGGGGTCTGACCCCGTAAACATCACA
>CALMWW010000004.1 GCA_937870835.1 uncultured bacterium | reverse complement strand
CCACCCCCTTTATTTCTCTCTCCCCTATCTTAAAATATATCGGGATGTCATATAATGGCATTATGCAGGCTTCGGGAGTCTGTCATCTGGGTTCAATTCCCAGCATCCCGACTAATTTCCTCGTTTTTTTATACGCTTAATACAAACAAAAGCTTTGAATAAAATAAATTGTTGTTTAATTAAATACAATGTATGTTATTTGGAACATTTGACTTTTTAATGTTTTTAGCCGCGGTTATTGCCCTTAACTGGCTGTTAAAACCATATCCTTTAATTTGGCGTCTTTTTTTATTAATTGCGAGTGTTTATTTTTACGCCCTTATTGATATAAAATATGTAACCCTCTTAGCCGGCGCTTCTTTAATCACTTTTATTTTAGGCTTACTGATTAGTAATAAACGATCTAAAGCATCTAAGCCCGCTTTTATAATTGGAATTATTGTGAACTTAGGTTTGCTTTTTATTTATAAATATTATGATTTTTTCCGCATCTCAGTTGAATCTTGTTTTGCCTCGTTTAACTTAAAATTAACTTTTCCTTATTGGGAAATTATTGCTCCAATTGGAATCTCCTTTTTTTCTTTTAGAATGCTGTCTTATTTAATTGACTTAAACCGCCAAAAATATAAAGCCGAAACATCTCTTTTAGATTTTCTTATTTATTGTTTTTTCTTTCCTTATTTATTGGCCGGTCCTATCACTCGAGCTAATGAATTTTTACCGCAATTAAAAAATGGCGGAGCTAAAACAATTAATAAATTAGAACCCTCAGTTACTTTATTTTTTGTTGGTTTATTTAAAAAATTAGTGCTCTCAACTTGGCTTTCCTCGGCTTTATTAATTAATGATGTTTTTGCCGTGCCTGAACAATTTTCATCATTAGCTATTTTAGCAGCTATTTTAGGTTATGCTTTTGTAATTTATTGTGATTTTTCTGGTTACAGCGATATGGCAATAGCTTGCGCTAATTTTTTAGGATTTGAATTATCGCCCAACTTTTTATTTCCTTATAGAGCCAACTCTATTGGCGAGTTTTGGCGACGCTGGCATATTAGCTTTTATAAATGGATGCTTGATTATTTATATATTCCGCTCGGCGGAAATAGGGTTAGTAAATTCCGCAGTTATCTTAATGTCTTAATTGTTTTTATAGCTTCGGGTTTGTGGCATGGAGCAGCTCTTCATTATTTAATATGGGGATTGTGGCATGGTTTAGGTTTGACTATTGAACGCGCTTGGTCTAATCTTAAAAATGTTAATACTTTTCTTAAAAAAAGTTTAACCGGATTTTTAGGATGGTTAATTACTTTTATTTTTGTAGTTTTTGGCTGGATTTTCTTTAAAGCTGAAAATATGGAACGCGCCTTTGCTGTGATTAAGGGCTTGGGGCAATGGCACAAGAGCGCTAATACTCTTTCGGTTTCAATAATTATAATTGCTGTCTTAATTGCTCTCTTTATTTTCTTTGAACAAAAAATAATAGAATTTATAAATAAAATTCAGACTTTAATGCCAATATCGGTTTGGTTGCTGTTTTGGATAAGTTTGGGTATAATTATTTATAAATTAGCGCCCAATACCATTCCCCCATTTATATATTTTTCTTTTTAATTTTTAATAAATATAATAATTGAAGAAAATAATAGATACTAAAAAATAAAAAAAATGAACGCTGTTAAAAAAATATTAATTTTAATAATTATTTCGGCAGTTATTATCCCTTTGGCTTGTTCAAGCCAATTATTAGCGTGGATTTCTCCTCATGATACAAACCCAGCCAATATCTTTGAAAGCGCAAGCATTCAACTCGCTAAATTAGCTAATCAGTTCAATAAAAATAACACAATAAATATTACTCCATTAAAACCAGCCGAACAAGAATCGCCTCAAAACATAACTTCAATTCAAAATTTTAAACAACCAGAAAAACCTTACCGTGTTTTAATTATGGGTGATTCTTTTGCGGCTGTGGCCGGAGGATTTGGCGATATTTTAGAACAAAAATTAGTTATAATGAACGACATAAATGTCCTAAGAAGAGGCAAGGTTTCCAGCGGTCTTTCCCGGCCTGATTATTTTGACTGGCAAACCGAATCAACTAATCTAATCCAAGAATTTCAACCTAATGTAGCCATTATAATGATGGGCGCAAATGATGCCCAGCCATTAGAAGTTTACCAAAATGGAAATAAAAAATACTTAAAATATGGCACACCGGAATGGGACGCCGAATATAGTCAACGGGTTAAATTATTTATTACTCGTTTAATAAATAATAATATTAAGGTTTATTGGGTTGGCTTGCCAACAATGAAAAATGCTGAATATGCCAAAAAAATCCACCATATTAATGAATTAGTTGAAGCTGTAGTTAAAGAAAATCCTTATGCGACCTATCTTTCTGCTGAAAAATTATTAGCTAACCAAGATGGAACATCTTACTCTGCTTTTTTACCTGATGAAAAAGGCGTAATGCGCGCTACCCGCATTGATGACGGCATTCATTTAACTTTTTTTAGCGGCACAATTTTGGTAAATAAAATTATTGACATTTTAGATCAAGATCTAAATATAAAAAATTAAAATATAAATTGCTTAATTCTTTTTAATGTTCCTTAATAACTTTCTTTCTCTCTCTTAAAAAATAAACTATCTTAAATAGTTTATTGCTAAGTGTTCTTTTATATCAATCCTATTAAAGGCATAAATAATTAATAATCATTGTCATCTGTTTCGTCTCCGACCAAAACATCTCTTGGCTTTGCGCCGTCCGCTGGTCCTACAATGCCCCGCTCTTCTAATATATCAATTAAACGAGCCGCGCGCGCATAACCAATGCCCAATCGTCTTTGTAACAGCGAAGCTGACGCTTTGCGGGCGGCAATAACTGTTCTTTTTGCTTCTTCAAAAAGAGGGTCTTCTTTAGAATAAAAAGAATCCATTTGCGCCTCTGGCGTTTCCATTGCCTTCTGCAATTCTCCGGCTAAAGAATTAGAATTTTGATTTTGTATTTCTAAATAATTGCCTTCTCCTTCTTCTTCTCCTATTTCTTCAATTGGATTATTTTCTTTTAACCAAGTAACAACTTTTTTTATTTCTATTTCAGAAACATAAGGGCTTTGAATTCTTTTAGGTTTGCTATATTCTTTGCTCATAATTAACATATCGCCCTTGCCTAAAAGCTTTTCCGCTCCCGAAGCATCTAAAATTGTGCGAGAATCTACTAAAGAGCCAACTTTTAAGGCAATCCGACTCGTAATGTTTGCTTTAATTAAACCAGTAATTACTTCTACTGATGGTCTCTGAGTGGCCAAAATAAGATGAATGCCGGTAGCGCGAGACATTTGCGCCAACCTCACTACATAGGATTCTATTTCTTTTCCTTTGACACTCATTAAATCAGCCAATTCATCAATAATTAAAGCAATATAGGGCATTTTTTCTTCACCTTTCTTTTCTTGTTTTAAGTTATAACTGCCAATGTCTCGGCTATGCGCTTCAGATAAAACAGTAAAGCGACGCTCCATTTCTCCCACTAACCATTTTAGGGCTACTAAAGTTTGCTGAGCATCGTATATTACTGGACACAATAAATGCTGTAAGGAAGCATAAACTGGAAACTCAACTCTTTTTGGATCAACCAAAACAAGCTTAAGTTCTTCTGGGCTATTACGATAAAGCAAGCTCATAATAATTGTATTTAAGCAAATAGTTTTACCTGAACCAGTTGTTCCGCCAATTAATAAATGCGGCATTTCACCCAAATCAGCAAAAGTTGCCCGACCCATCACATCTTTTCCTAAAACCATTAATAAGGGGTCGGGAGATGTTTTAAATTCTTGATTGTCCATTACTTCACGCAAACTTACTAATGCTCTCTTTCGATTAGGAATTTCTACACCCACTAAGGAACGTCCCGGAATTGGCGCCTCAATTCTAATACTTTGACTTGCTAAGGCTAAAGCTAAATCATTTTGTAAGGCAGTAATTTTGCTTAATTTAACTCCTTCGGCCGGCTTTAAAGTATATTGAGTAACTGTCGGCCCAATATTAACCTCCCCCATCTCTACATCAATCCCAAAATTTTTTAATGTTTTTTTAATAATCGCGGAATTTAATTCAATATCTCCTCCTTCTGAATTGCCTGTTCTCGCCGACAATAATTCTAAAGGCGGATATTTATAAATTAAATTTTCTTTTTTTCTTTCTTCAAATCCTTTTTGAGGTTTTTTAATTTCTAAAGCAGGCAGCTCTGAATTAATATTGTCAACTTTTTTAAAATCTAAAGATTTAAGTTTGTCTTTAGCCTCTTTTTTCATTTTTTCTAAAATAGTAGCCGACTCTTTTAATTCTTTGGAAGTTTTTTTATTTTTTACTTCTACGGCTAATTTCTCCTCATTAGGTTTATTTTCTTGCCGTTTTTTCCAAAATGGCTCTATTAAAAACATCAAAGAAATTGAAACCGCCAATACAAAAATAAAAAAAGTAACCCAAAAATCAAATCCTTTGTAAAGGGGCCAAGTAATGATATATCCTAGCCAGCCGCCGGGCCCGGAATGATTCCAAATAAAATTATTTTTAAGAGAATCATCAACTCTAAGTTCCCCTAAAGCGAAAATACCGGTAGCGCCTAATAAAAAAATAGAACCAGCCACCAAGAGAGAGTTTTTAATGCTCTTAATTGATTCTTCGTTTTGAAAAATAACAAAACCAATTAATATAAAAATAACCGGCGCCGCAAAAATTACATAGCCAATTAATAATCGCAAAAGATGGTTTAGGTTTGCGCCGATAACGCCCGCGCTGCTCGCAAAAGAAAACAAAATTATTATTGCCAATAAAAAAAATAATACTGTAAAAATATAACGTTGCATTTTTTCAGACAACGATAAAAATGGACGAACTGATTTGTGGGGCGTTTCTATTTTTTCATTTTTTTTATGACGAATTTTAGGACGGCCAGGTCTTCTTTTAGCCATAGATATTTCTTATTTTATTATATTTATATTCTATCATACTAATAATTTTTTTCAAAATTTTTTAAAAAAATAAAATAATCTTAAAATAAAAATTATTAAAAGCCGTGTAAAATTTAGAGGACTAATATATTTAATCTTAATAATGCTCTGTTTAATTAAAATTGAAGCACATATAATCCTTTCTTTTCAATATCTTCCTTTTGATTAAATTCATTCAGCTTAAATTTCAAAACATATTTCACTTTTTTCTTAATCTGTCTGCCTGTATATTCTTTTTTCTAGGGATCCCATTCTCTTAAAATTAAAATATCCCCTTCTTTTGCCTTAAAATCAACTAATCTTAATTCAAATTTCTTTTTTCCTGATTTTACCAATTCAAAATATTTTGGTTGAATTTTCTTTTGTATAACTACCATAAATATTTTATTAAACTATTACTGTATTTTTATATTCTTACTATACCATAAAAATAAAATATACTATACCATAAAATAAAACCAACT
>CALMWW010000003.1 GCA_937870835.1 uncultured bacterium | reverse complement strand
GGCAAATTTTGTATTTTTTGAAAAATGTGATAAAATTTAAAAGTATAAATTGAAAAAATATAAACTGCGAAGAAGTATAAATTGAAAAGCATAAACTGCGAAAATGAAAAAAATGAAAAATTTTTTCAAAAACTATAAACATTTAAAAAATTATTTTGTTATTTTTTTAGGACTGCTGGCATTCGCTCCGTTTTTTGTTAGAGCAGATGATTTAGGCCAATCTAAAAATTTTTTGGTTGAACCAGATTATAGCGATTTTAAGACAGCTAAAGTTAATGCCACATTAGCGCGCGCTTCCGATAAACTTTATTTTTATATTGATAGCGCTTGGCTTAATAGCAAAACCGATAAAGAAAAAGAATCAATTTATTTCACGCTTAATAATTTAGGCAAAGAATTTGACACCATTATTTATCCTCAGCTTACTTCTATATATGGGCACGAAGCTATTCCCGGCATAGATAAAGACACTCGGATTACGGCGCTTCTTTACCCAATGAAAGAAAATGCGCGAGGTTATGTCAGAACAATAGATGAGTATGATAAAACCGTTAACCCTCTCAGTAATCAGAGAGAAATGGTTTATTTAAATGTGGACAATTTAACCAATCCTTTGATGAAAGCATTTTTAGCGCATGAGTTTATGCATTTAATTTCTTTCAATCAGAAAAACTTAACTTATGGAGTAAGTGATGATGTTTGGCTAACTGAAGCCCGGTCTGAATATGCTCCTGCTTTATTAGGTTATGACTTAGATAGCGGTTCGGGATACTTAAATAATCGCCTTAAAACATTTATTGACAATCCTTCGGATTCATTAACCGAATGGAATAATACATCTATTGATTACGGAATTGTTAATATCTTTACGCATTATTTGGTAGACCAATATGGCCTGTCTATTTTAGTGGATTCATTAAAATCAAAACAAACCGGCATTGCCAGTTTAAATTATGCTTTGGCAAAGAGCGGTTCTAAAGATACTTTTGACGACGCTTTTACCAATTTTACTATCGCGGTTTATTTAAATGATTGTAATTTTTCTTCTAAATATTGTTTTAAAAATAGCGATGGCTTAAAAGATTTGCGCATTTTGCCATATAGCAATTTTCTTCCTTTTACGGGCGCGAGCAATCTTTCGCTTGGGCAAAATATTAAAAATTATTCCGCGCAGTGGCAAAAATTCAGCGGCAGCGCCGGCAATTTAAAAATTGTGTTTAAAGCGCCGGCGGGGATAAAAGTCCGCGTTCCTTATATTGTAAAAAATGTTTCTGGTTCTTATACGGTTGATTTTTTTAATTTAGATTCTAATAATAGCGGAGAATTGATTATTTCCGATATTAATACTCAAGTGGCGTCAGTAATTCTTATTCCTTCAATTCAAATTAAAGACGCCAAAAGCCAATCGGCTGAATATAATTATTCAATTACAGTAACAAGTTTTATAAACAACGGCAATCAAGATCAAAGCGGCAACAATAATCAAAACAATTCTAATACTTCTAATATTAAATTGCCTTTTTCAATTAGCAAGCCGTTAGACCAAATGAACCGAGAGGAATTATTAACGGTTTTATTGCGTCTTTTAATTTATATTTTACTTCAAGGCAAACCTATTCCATTAACCTAATTATATCTAATTAATTAAAAATGCGAAGCAATTATAGATAGTATTAAAATTAGAAACGAGAGAATAATATAGATAAGAATAATATAAGGGTGCGACAATATGAAACACAATAAAAATTTTCGGCCGTGGGGTTGGCATAAAATTATCTGGCAAATCCAGGACAAGGCGTGGGTAAAAATAGTTTTTGTGAAGCAAGGGGAGAGATTAAGTTTGCAAAGCCATAATAATAGGTCAGAAATTTGGCTTGTTGTTAAAGGATTAGTAGAGACAAGGGTGGGAGAAAAAATTCATCAATTAGGAATTGGCCGATTTGTAAATATCAGTAAAAAACAAAAACATCGCTTAACTGGAATAAAAGATTCTTATATTTTAGAGATTGCTTTGGGCTGTCCCAAAGAAGAGGACATTATCCGTTATGAAGATGATTATGGCCGGGCTAATTCTCAAGAGCAAAGCCAAAGCCAAAATTAAAATTAAAACATAAAATGAATTTGAAAACTGACAAAATTTTCAAAAGCAATAAAAAAATAAAAGTAGCAGTGGGATTAAGCGGTGGAGTTGATTCAGCTGTGACAGCGGGTTTATTAAAGCAGCAAGGATATGAAGTTATTGGCCTTACTATGCAATTAAGCAATAAAATTTATTGCCATCGCTTAAGCCAAAAAGCTTGTTTTGAAGATAAAGCAGCCAAAAATAATATTAGAGAAGCTAAAAAAGCAGCTCGCTTTTTAGGCATTCCTCATCAAACAATAGATGTGGCTCCAGAATTTGAAAAATATGTTTTGCAAACCTTTAGAAAAGAATATTTAGCAGGCCGTACTCCTAATCCTTGCGTAATTTGCAATCAAAAAATTAAATTTGGTTTTATGCTGAAAAAAGCTCTGTCTGCGGGTATAGATTTTGATTATTTTGCTACGGGACATTATGCCCGGATTAAGTTTAACCATAAAACCGGACGCTTTAATCTTTATAGGGGAAAAGATTTGAAAAAAGACCAATCTTATTTTTTATATCGCCTAACTCAATCTCAGCTTAAAAAAATTTTATTGCCCTTAGGAGATTATACTAAAGCGGAGGTGAAAAAAATGGCTCAAGATTTTGGATTAAGCAAATTTGCCAATAAGCCGGAAAGCCAAGATTTTGTAGAAAATGGAAGCTATGCTGAAATAATTGGAAAAGCAGGAGAAAAGCCGGGCCAAATTATTTCTACATCAGGAAAACTTTTAGGCGTTCATAACGGCTTAGTTAATTTTACAGTTGGTCAACGTCGGGGCATTAATATTGGCGGATTAGCTGAACCATATTATGTTATTCGGATTGATGCGCGCAAAAATAAAATTATTGTCGGAAAAAAGAGCGAAGCGCTTTCTAAAGAATTTAATATTAAAAAAACTAATTGGATTGTTTTTCCAAAACTTAAAAAAACAGAAACTGGGGCTGTTAAGATAAGAGCCTCAGCTGATTTAATTAAATGTCAAATTATTCCTTGTTTAGGGGGAGCAAAAATTAAATTAAAAAAGCCGGCATTTGCTGTTACGGCCGGCCAATCTGCGGTTATATATAAAGATGATTTAGTTTTAGGCGGGGGAATTATTCAGGTTTAGCAATGAAAAAAGTTGGCAATTAGGGTGGCATTTTTTGATTTTTACGGTATAATAGATATAATATAATAATTGAATATAATATTATAATAGATATAATATTCTAATAGTATAAATATAAATTATTGAGGTAAATATGGATTGTGTTTTTTGTAAAATTATCAATAATGAATTGCCAGCCTATAAAGTTTATGAAGATGACTTTGTTTTGGCATTTTTAGATATTAATCCAGCGGCATTGGGCCATACTTTAGTTATTCCTAAAAAACATTTTGAAAATATTTTTGATATTGACGAAACGTATTTTCAGAAAATTTTTGAAACAGCAAAACGCATTGCTCAAAAAATGACAACCGAAGGAGTTTGCGAAGGAGTAAATTTATATCAAGCAAACGGCAAGGCCGCTGAACAAACCGTACCGCATTTTCATTTGCATTTAATTCCGCGCCGCCCTAACGATGGCATTGATTTTACTGGCCGCGGTTTTAATATCATTAGCAAGCCAACCGAAGAAGAGTTTGAAGCTATTAGGCAAAAACTTAATTTATTAAAATGAAAAAAAAGAGTTTAACAGTTAAAAAAAATAATTCTGTCAAGCTTGCCCAACGCGGAATTAGCAAGAAAAAGACCAAAAATAATCCTGTAAAAAATAGGCCTGTTTCTATTTCTTCAAAGCAAAATAAAAAGCAAAATAAACCTAAATTAAAATGCAATCAGAGTAAATCAATTAAAATTAAGTTAAATAATTTTTCTCAAACTAAAACTAAAGCTAAAAACATAAAGCCATCAAAAGTTCAATCAGCGCCGTTAATTCAATCTCAAAAGTTAATTATAAATAAAAATAATATAAACAATAAAAAAGATATTAATAGCGAGGATAATAACGAAACAATTAAAAAAATAAAAATTAGGATTTTTGGTGTTGGGGGCGGAGGGGGCAATATTGTGGCTGAGATTAGCAAAAAACTCAAAGATTTTTCCTTCCAAAAAATTGATTTTATAGTAGCCAATACTGATAATCAGGCCTTAAGTTTTTTAAGCAAAAATATTAAAAAAATTCCTTTTGGCCAAAAACTTACTCGTGGGCTTGGCACTGGCCGTGATGTGCTTTTGGGAGAAAAAGCAGCGCGTGAAGATTTAGAAAAAATTAAAAGTTTATTTAATGATGAGCGAGATTTATATATAGTAATATCTTCTTTGGGAGGCGGCACTGGGACGGGGGCGACGCCTGTTTTTGTTAAATCTATTAGTGATTTAGGCATACCAGTATTAGGAATTTTTACTTTGCCATTTGCTTTTGAGGGCAAAAAAAAGATGACCGAATCAGAAGCGGCTTTAGGAAAAATGAAAGAATATCTTAATGCTTATATGGTTTTGCCAAATGAAAAAATATTTAGTTTAGCCAAAGGCGATGTTTCTTTTACTGATTCTCTCAATTTATTAAACAATCGTTTAGCAGTTTCTTTAGAAGGATTATTGCGCACTATTTATTCTCCCGGCTTGATTAATATTGATTGGGCTGATATTAAAACTATTTTAGAAGGAAAAAAGAAAATAGCCTACTTAAATGCGGTAAAAGGAAAGATTGGCCAAAATTTAGATGAATTTATCAAAAGCATTTTCAAAAATCCAATTTTAGAATCTCAATTTTCAAATGCAGATAATGTTTTATTTAATATAGAAGGCTCAAAAGATATTTCTTTGCAAGTTTTAACTCAAATTAGTGAAAAAATAAATGAATTATCTCCGAACGCCAGAATTATTTTTGGCTTGAATCAAAATCAAAAAATGAAAAATGAAATTAAGGTGACAATTTTGGCAACAACCAGCGAAGAGAAAAAATCTGCTTTCAAAAATAAAAAGAAAGCGCCGTTAACAGCATCAGTTAATCAAGTTAATCAGGATAAAAATAAAGAAAAAATAAAAATACCAATGCCGTCAAAAGAAAATGAAAAAATAGAAAATAGAGAAAAAGATATTGAAAATGATAATTTAGAGAATATTTATAATAATGAAAAAGAAGACGCAGGAGAGCAGGAAATAAGAAGAACGGCCTTAGAGATTAAAGAAGCAGAGCGTCAAAAATTAGCCGAAGAAGAGGAAAAAGAAAAAATTTATGAGATACCAGCTTTTTTAAGAAAGAATAAAAAACTGAAAAAATAAAAATAATGTTATATTTATGACAAAAGATGTTAAAAAAGCAATATTGCCTATTGCCGGATTAGCTACTCGGTTTTTGCCAATCTCTAAAGTGGTTTCCAAAGAACTAATTCCATTAGCAGACAAGCCATTAGTCCATTATGTAGCAGAGGAAGCTCATTTATCTGGAATTAATCAAATTCAATTTGTGGTTAGGCCCGGACAAAAAGAAGTTTTGAATTATTTTAAACGCAATCTTGAATTAGAAAAAAGATTAGAGGCAAATAATAAAATTGAAGAATTGAGAGCTCTGAAAGAGTTAGAAGATATTTTTGGAGAAATGGAATTTTCAACCGCTTATCAAAAGCAGGCCCATGGCAATGCTGATGCAATTTATAAAGCTAAAGAATTTGCAGGAGATGATCCTGTGGCAGTAAGTTTTTGCGATGATATTATTGATGCAAAAATTCCAGCCTTAGCGCAAATGATTGAAGTTTTTCAAACCTGTCAACGTCCAGTAATGGCCCTAAAAGCTTTGCCCGATGAGGAACTTAATAAATATGGCGTGGTAGAAGTAGAAAAAGTAGCTAATAGTTTTTATAAAGTTAAAAGATTTGTCCAAAAACCTCCAGCCGGAACTGCGCCGTCAAATTTAGCTTTTTTAGGCCGATTGATTTTGACGCCTGATGTCTTTGAATATTTAGGCAATCATAAAGAAATGATGAAAAATGATTATTGTATTGGCCAAGTTTTAGGCAAAATGGCTGAAGAAGGCCGTCCTTTCTATGGTTATGAAATAAAAGGCGAGTGGCTGGAATGCGGCAATAAGGCCTTATGGTTAAAATCATTTATGACTTTAATTTTAAATCATTCAGAATATGGAGAAAATATTAAAAAGTTTTTAAAAGAGAAAGATATTTATCGTCTATGATTTATGATTTAGCCATATTGGGAGGGGGTCCTGCCGGGCAAACAGCCGGTCTTTATGCCGCGAGACAAGGTCTGCCGGCGATTTTAATTACTAAAAATTTAGGCGGACAGATGGCGCAAAAAGCTGTGGAAATAGAAAACTATCCGGGTTTTTTGAAAATATCAGGATTAGAATTAATTCAAAAATTTGAAGAGCAATTAAAATCCGTCGGCGTGCCAACTATAAATGAAAAGGCAATTGAAATAATTAAGAAAAATGAAATTTTTAAGATTGTTCTTGAAAGCGGTGAAGTAATAGAATCGCGCAGTGTTATAATCGCCTTAGGAGCCGAACCGCGCCATTTAAATGTGCCGGGAGAAAAGGAATTGCTTGGCCGAGGAGTAAGTTATTGTGTTACTTGCGATGGACCATTATTTGCCGGAAAAGATATTGCCATTATTGGAGGCGGAAACGCTGGACTTGAAGCTGCTATTTTTATGCAAACTTATGCCAGCAAAATTTATATTTTAGAAGCTGGAGAAAAAGTGAAAGCTGATGAAGATAATCAAAAAAAGGTTTCTTTGAGTTCAAAAATAGAAATTATTACTTCAGCTGAATTAAAATTAATTAGAGGTGAAAATTTTGTTCAAGATTTGGTTTATATAGATAAAAAAACAAACCAAGAAAAAACATTAACCATAGCTGGAGTTTTTGTGCAGATAGGCTATGCGCCGAATTCAGAATTAATCAAGGATTGGGTGGATTTAAACGAAAAACAAGAAATAATCATAGACCCTAAAACTATGCAAACAAAGACAGCAGGATTGTTTGCGGCTGGAGACATTACCGATGAGCCCGTTAAGCAAATTATTGTCGCTGCCGGAGCTGGCGCAAAAGCTGCTTTAAGCGCTTATAATTATATTCAAAAAACAAATGAGCAATTTTTTAATTAAATCAATTCAAGCTCGAGAAATTTTAGATTCACGAGGCAACCCAACTGTGGAAGCGGAGTGTATTTTAGAAGATGGAATTTATATAGACAGCGTGCCGTCTGGCGCTTCAAAAGGAGAAAAAGAAGCTGTAGAATTGCGTGATAATAATAAAGACAGGTTTGGCGGCAAAGGAGTATTAAAAGCAGTTAAAAATGTTAATGAGATTATTGCGCCTCGCCTTGTTGGTTTAGATGTCCGCGACCAAAAAAAGATAGATGAAATAATGTTAGAATTAGATGGCACTCCTAATAAATCTAATTTAGGAGCAAATGCTATCTTGCCGGTTTCTATGGCAGTTTGCCGAGCTGCTGCCGCTGCTCTTCGCGAACCGCTTTACCAATATATTGCTGATTTAGCCAAGAATAGAAATTCTTTATTTATTCCCAAAGGATTTTTTAACGTCATTAATGGCGGTGCGCACGCTGGCAATGAATTAGATTTTCAAGAATTTATGCTTGTTCCTCAAAATGAAAATTTTGTTGAAAATTTACGAATGGCTTCGGAAACTTATTACAAACTTAAAAGTATTTTAATTGAGAATTATTCTTTATCAGCAATTAATGTGGGAGACGAAGGCGGTTTTGCTCCTCCTATTGATTCGCCAGAAATTGCTCTTGGTTTAATTAGCGAAGCGATTGAACAAGCAAATTTTTATGGGAAAATAGATATTAATTTAGACATAGCAGCTTCTCAATTTAGCGGTCAAAAATTGGGATATTATCAAACCAAAATGGGCATTTTTAACCGCGATGATTTTATTGATTATTATGAAAATTTATTAAATAATTATCATATTATTGGATTAGAAGATCCTTTTGGCGAAAATGATTGGGAGGGATTCCAGCAAATTATGACTCATTTTAGCAAAAGAATAATGATTATTGGCGATGACTTGTTGGCTACTAATATAAATTATATAAAACAAGCCCAAGAAAAAAAAGCTTGCAACGCTGCTTTAATAAAATTAAATCAAGTTGGCACTATTACAGAATGTTTGGCCGCTGTTAATGAAGCTAAAAAAAATGAATGGAAAATTATTGTTTCGCATCGTTCCGGCGAAACCATTGACGATTTTATTGCTGATTTAGCCGTGGGAGTAGGAGCAGACGGATTAAAAGCTGGCGCGCCGGCGCGAGGTGAACGGGTTTGTAAATATAACCGTTTATTAAAAATAGAATCGGAAATTTATAAGGAAATATAAAAATAATAAAATAAGTAAAAGTATAAAAAAATAAAAATATAAAAAAATAAATTTTTCAGCAATGTTTAAAAAATTTTTTAAAGAATTCAGCGATTTTGCCATCAAAGGCAATGTAATAGATTTAGCGACCGCCGTTATTATTGGCGGGGCTTTTGGAAAAATAATTTCTTCTTTAGTGGCTGATGTTATTATGCCGATTGTTGCTTTATTTACCGGCTCGTCTGCTTTTAATGATTGGAAAATTACCTTGCGGGGACCTATTATTGATAATGGCGTGGTTGTAAAGACAGCTTTAGTAATGAATATTGGCACTTTTATCCAAAATGTCGTTGACTTTTTAATTATTGCTTTGTTGGTGTTTTTAATGATTAAAACAATCAATCGCCTTAAAGAGCAGATTACTAAAAAAATTGGAAAAGAAGAAGCAGACAAAAACCTAACTGAGCCAAAAGACATTCAATTGCTTTCAGAGATTAGAGATTTATTAAAAGAAAATTTATCAGCTAAATAATTTTTAAACTATTTTTTGATAATTTTTTAATAATAAAAAGTTAATTTTATAAGTAATATTATAATAAAATAAAAAATATTTATGCGCGTTAGACTTTTTTCTACACCCATTTGCCCTTATTGCCAAACCTTAAAAAAATTTTTAGTAGAACAGGGTGTGCAATTTGAGGAAATTAATGTTTTGGAAAATAAAACCGCGGAGGAAGAAATGATAAAGGCAACCAACCAAATGACCGTGCCTGTTTTAGAAATTGATGGGGAATATATAGTTGGTTTTGACCGCAAAAAAATAGTTGAGAAATTAGGCCTTTCCTGTAAAAATTAATTTAAGGGAAATATTTTTAGAAAAATAACCCCAAAATTGTCTGGGGCATTTTTATTTTTAAGAATATTTGTTATAATAATTAAATAAGATATAATATCATCATCAA
>CALMWW010000002.1 GCA_937870835.1 uncultured bacterium | reverse complement strand
AATATAAAAAATAAATAGAATGAAATCCTCAAAAAATAAAAAATTAATATTTTTAATTCCCACTTTGGCGTATGGCGGAACCGAAAGAGTGGTGTCTGAACTGTCGTTAAATTTATCAAATGATATTGAACGCATTATTGTGTTATTTGACAAAAAAATTTCCTATCCTTATAAGGGAAAATTAATTTCTTTAAATTGTCCTGGTTCCCAAAACTTTTTTCTTAAAATTATCCATTTTTTCCAAAGATTTTATAGATTTAAAAAACTTTTAAAACAAGAAAATCCTGACTGGGTGATAAGTTTTATGGAAACGGCTAATATTATTAACATCATAACAAATAAAAAATCAATAATCAGCGTTCGCGTTTTTTTATCAAAAATATGTCAGGGATTTTATGGCAAAATATATAAAATTTTAATAAAAATTCTCTATAACAAAGCAACAAAAATTATTACTGTTTCTAATGGACTTAGGGCTGATTTAATAAAAAACTTTAATATAAAAGAGAATAAAATAGAAACTATTTATAACTCAATTAATTTAGAAAAAATTAATCAATTAGCTCAAGAAAAAATTAATCATCCGTGGTTTAAAAATAATATTCCCATAATTATAACCTCAGGGAGATTGACTGGGCAAAAGGGTCAATGGCATTTAATAAGGACTTTTGCTGAAATTAAAAAACATTATTCTTGCCAATTGGCAATTTTAGGACAAGGAGAATTGGAACAATATCTAAAAAAATTAGTTAAAGATTTAAATTTGGAAAAAGATGTTTTATTTTTAGGTTGGCAAAAAAATCCTTTTAAATATTTAGCTAAATCTAATATTTTTGTATTAACATCATTTTTTGAGGGATTTGCGATTGTTCTTCCCGAGGCAATGGCTTGCGGATTGCCCGTAATATCTTCGGATTGCCCTTGCGGACCAAGAGAAATTTTAGCTCCTCACACTAATATAAATTATCAAACTAAAGATATTGAATATGCTGAATACGGCATTTTAACGCCGGTTGATGACGAAAAACTTTATTCAGCTAATGCTCCTCTAACCTTTGAAGAAAAAATACTCTCTCAAGCAATTTTAGCATTATTAAAAAATAAAAATTTACAAGATAAATACAAACAAAAATCTTTAGAGAGAGCTAGAGATTTTGATGTTAAAAAAATTATTAAACAATGGGAAAAAATAATTGGATTAATAAATTAATTACCTTAATTTTATTTGGACTTATTGTTACCTTGTTTAGTTTAAAAATAAATAGCGATTTTAATGGATTTTTTATTTTATTGCTTGTTAGTATTGTTATTATATTTTTAGGAGCGAAAACTAATAATGAAAAATTATTCTTTGTTATTTTGTTCGCTCTTGTATTAAGATTAATATTAGCGATATTCCAGGTATATATAGGGAATCTTCCGGATAGCACTGCTGATGCTGTAGATTTTGAAAGGGCAGGTTGGCAAATAGCCAACAACTTGATAAATTTTAAATCAACGGCTTCTTCTTTGGTTTTATTATTTTTAAAAAGCGATGGCACTATAAGATATGAAATTTTAATATCTTTTTTATATTTTTTAGCACTAAGAGCTCCCCTCGCCTTAGCTGGTTTAAATCTTTTGTTTAATTGCCTTACAATTTTTATTGTTTATTTTACTGCTTTGGAAATTTTTCAAAATAAAAAAATCGCCCTAACATCAGCAATCATAACCGCGATATTTCCCACAATAGTGCTTTATTCTGTAATAACGCTAAGAGAATCCTTAATAATGTGTTTTTTTTCTTTTTCCTTTTTAATGCTCGTAAAATTTATCAAAAAAGGAAATTTTAATTTCTTTATATTAAGCATTTTATCTCTTATCGGGGCGATTTTGTTTCATACAGGATTAGTTACCATTCTGCCTCTCTATATACTTTGTCTTTTATTTAAAAAAACGAAAATTCCCATTCAAAAAATAGAAAAATATACTATTTTTATTATTTTAATATTAATAATAATTAGTATCTATCCTTTTATCAGTCAAAAAATATTCATTATTAAAACATCTCTTTCTCGTTTGCCTGGCACTTTGTCAAAATATGTAACTGTGGCGAGCAGAGGAAGGGCAAATTATCTCTCTAATATTACGCTAAAATCGTTTTTTGATCTTATCTGGCAAACACCAATAAGAATAATTTACTTTCTTTTTGCCCCTTTCCCTTGGCAAATCACCTCAAAAATAGACCTAATTGCTTTTTTTGATGGTTTATTATATTTTATTTTAATTATCTCTTCTATATTTGGAATAAAAAAGATTTGGAGTGAAAATACTAAAATAGGGCTATTCTCTATTCTCATTTTATTAATGTTTCTTATTACTTTCGGCTGGGGTGTTTCAAATTATGGTACAGCGATAAGACATAGGTCCAAAATAGCGTGGCTTCTAATAATTATTGCCTCTCCGGTTATTTATAGTTTCTTTACCATAATTAATAAAAAATTATTTAAAAATTATGTCCATCAAAATTCTTAATATAATTAATTCTTTGGATGCCGGTGGGGCAGAGTCATGGCTTAAAAATTTGGTTTTGGAAGAAAAAAAATATCCAGAATTTATTACAGAAATATGCG
>CALMWW010000001.1 GCA_937870835.1 uncultured bacterium | reverse complement strand
AAGGATCAAGCCGAAGATGAATTAAAACGAGTTATTGATTTTATTTTATATATTTATAAAGCTTTTGGATTTGGAATTGAAACAGTACATGTTTATCTTTCTTTACGCGACCCTAATAATAAAAGTAAATATGCCGGCAGCGATGAAGGTTGGGAACTCACAGAATCAATTTTAAGAAAGGTGGCAGTTGAAAAAGGGTTACAATTTACTGAAGAATTGGGAGAAGCTGCTTTTTATGGGCCAAAACTAGATTTTAAGATTAAAGATGTGTTAGGTAGAGAATGGCAATGCTCTACTTTACAATTTGATTTTAATTTGCCAGAAAGATTTAAGATGGAATTTACTAATGAAAAAGGTGAAAAAGAACAACCATATATGCTTCATCGAGCCCTGCTTGGCTCTTTTGAAAGATTTATCGGTTTATTAATTGAACATTACGCGGGAGCGTTTCCTTTTTGGTTAGCGCCAGTACAAATTAAAATTTTGCCAATAAGCGAGGCTCATCAAAAATATGCTTATGAAGTTGCAGAAAGATTAAAACAATATCGGCTTAAGGTTGACGACAACAATGAAACAATTGGCAAAAAAATTAGAGATGGTGAATTAGAAAAAATTCCTTATTTAATTATAGTAGGAGATAAAGAAGTTAATAATAATACTATTAGTGTTAGACAAAGAGGTAAAATTGATTTAGGTGAATTACAAATTGAAGATTTTGTTCAAAAGCTTAATGAGTTATCCAAAAATAATCTTTAAATTATTAAGACTAAATTGAAGGGTTTAATTATTAAATATAACAAAATAAAAATATATGAAATCATCTTTTAAAGGTTGCTTAAAAATTTTTTCTTTAGTTTTGGCAGTTAGTTGTTTGGGCATATTTTGTATTTTGGGATTAAATAACTTTGCTTTTGCTGAAAATAATTCAGTAGAAGAATTAGCCAAGCCGGTCATATTGCCCAATAGCCCTTTATATTTTTTAAAAGATGTGGGAAGAGAAGTTCAATATTTGTTTGCTTTTGATCCAGTCAAAAAAGCAGAATTACGTTTAGATTTTGCCAATCAAAAATTAGTAGAAATAAAAAAATTAGCTGAATTAGACCAAAATAACACAAAAGCAATTGATAAGGCTATTAATGGTTATGAAAAGGAAGTTCAAAAAGTTAAAGAAGCAACAAGTGTTTTGAAAAAAGACAGTCCTCAAAGCTTGAAATTACTTGATAAAATTGCTAATCAGATGTTTACCCATCAGCAAATTTTAGATAATCTTGCTTCAATGGTTGATAAATCAAAAATTGAAACAGCGCAAACTAAATCTGCTCAAGACCTTACCATTACTTCCTATAATTTAGCGTCACCAGAAAATATAAAAAATGTTATCGCTAATAATATAATTAAAAGCGATAACGCTGTGCCGACACAAATTAAGAAAATAGAAATAATTAATAAAATTAGCCAAGCTGCTCCCGATGAGTTAAAAAAAGAAATTATAACTCTGCAAGATAATTTAATAGCTGAAACAATGCAATCCCCATCTTTAACAAAAGACGAACAAGAGCAATTAAATAAATATTTTCAAGAAATAAAATCTAATCCAGAATATGGGGAGTTAGTTTTTAATAATTTAGCTCGTCAAATAATAAATAATAATCCAGATATTATTGAAAAGATTAATAAACTTCCTGATAGTGATAAAGAAAAATTAATTAATTTTTCTAAAAATGCATTAAACCAACCAGAGATAGACTTTGAAAATCTTATTAATCAGTTTAACTCTTTGGATATTTCCGACCAGTCAAAAGAACTTATTTTTGAATTGGCAAAGCAGGCTTTAAATAATTCAACTTTTAATTTTTTGAAAAATCAAAATATATCTAATCTACCTAATCCTGCTTCTGCATATTGCCAAGAGCAAGGTTATAAATTAGAAATTCGCCAAGACTTAAAGGGTAATCAATATGGAGTTTGTGTTTTTGATAATAAAGAGGAATGTGATGAATGGAAGTTTTATCGGGGTGAATGCGGCCAAGAATATAAAAATAAAAACAGTCAAGTTGATTCACAATCTCAAAAAACAACCCGCGATAATGTTACTAATTCATTAGTAAAACCAAATTCTGGATTGCCAAAAACTACTGCTACTCCCCAAGTTATGCCAAAAACGGCTAAATAAATTTTAAAATTAATTTTTTAAAATATTCTTTACCAGTTTTCTAATTTTAATTACCCTCAATCTTTAAATAAAGGAGTTTTTAGTGAATTATGAAATCTTATTATATTATTACATTTGGATGCCAGATGAATCAGTCAGATTCAGAAAGAATTGCGGCTATTTTTGAATCAATGGGATGTAAACTCGCCTTGACGATTGAGCAGGCCGATTTTTTAATTATAAATATGTGTTCTGTCAGGCAAACTGCTGTAGATAGAGTTTACGGTCAAGTTAATCGTTTGAAGCGCCTTAAAAAGGATAATAAGGGCTTTAAGAGCATTTTAACGGGGTGTATTTTGCCTTCTGATAAAGAAAAAATGGGTCAAATTTTTGATTATGTTTTAGATAAAAAAGACCTTGCTAATTGGCCAGCTATTTTAAGCAGTTATAAAAAATATTTTTCAAGGGTTAAAAATTATTTAGAAATTCAGCCAATTTATCAAAACTTAATTCGTGCTTATGTGCCCGTAAGCAATGGCTGTAATAATTTTTGTACTTATTGCGCGGTTCCTTATACTCGCGGACCCTTAATTTGTCGCAGTTATAAAAGTATCTTAAAAGAAATAAAAAATTTAGTTTCTAAAAATTATAAAGAAATCTGGCTATTAGGAGAAAATGTTAATAACTATTTATCGCCCGAAAAAGAAAAACTTGATTTTGCGGATTTAATTAAAGAAATTGATAAAATTAATGGGGATTTTTGGCTTAGGTTGACAAGTCCTCACCCGAAAGATTTTTCAGACAAACTTATTCAAACATTAGCCCATTCAGTAAAGTTTGCCCCTTATCTTAATTTACCGGCCCAGTCTGGCGATGATAAAATTTTACACAAAATGAATCGGCCTTATACCGCGGCAGATTATAAAAAATTGGTTATAAAATTAAGACGCTCTTTTTTAAAAGAACGCAAAGGAATGGATAGAATTTTAGGTTTATCCACTGATATTATTGTTGGTTTTCCTTCTGAAACAAAAAAACAATTTAATCAAACTGCTAAATTGATGAGAGAGATTGGTTTTGATATGGCATTTATTTCTCAATATTCACCGCGCCCCCAATCATATTGTTATACAAACTTAAAAGATGATGTTAGCCGAACGGAGAAAAAAAGAAGAGAAAAAGTGTTAACCAAAATCTTAGAGAAAACAGCTTTAAAAAATAATCAAGTTTTTCTTAAAAAAATAATTCCTGTTTTAGTTTATGAGCGTCAAGGTGAATATTGTGTAGGCCGAACACGACAAAATAAACCTATTCGTTTCAGGTCGTCTCTGTTAGATTTAGAAGGAAAATTTATAAATATAAAAGTTAAACGTGCTCTCCCCTATTCTTTAGAGGGAGAATTAGGGAAGCCTAATTTAATAGTAATTGTGGGTCCAACGGCTTCTGGAAAAACTGATTTAGCTATTCGTTTAGCTAAAAAATATAATGGTGAAATTGTTTCAGCCGATTCGCGCCTTATTTATAAAGGAATGGATATTGGCACAGATAAGCCTACCCAAAAAGACTATCAAGGGGTCAAACATTATCTAATTGATATTTTAGAGCCCAATCAAGATTTTAATGCCGCGCTTTATAAAGAAAAAGCCATTACAGCGATTAATGAAATTATTAAAAAAGGCAAAGTTCCATTTTTAGTCGGCGGTACGGGATTGTATATTCAGGCCGTAGTTCAAAACTTGGATTTTTTTAAAATTAAGCCGGATAGAAAATTAAGAGAAGAATTAGAGGCCAAAACTATTGAAGAGCTGTTTGAAATATATAAAAAATTAGACCCGCAAGGAGCTTTAAAGATAGACAAGCAAAACAAAAGACGTTTAGTGCGCGCTATTGAGGTTTGTAAAATAACAGGTAAGCCGTTTTGGGAAAATCGAAAATTACAAGAACCTTTTTATAATGTTTTGGAACTCGGAATAAATGTTCAGGCAGATGAGTTGCAAAAACGGATTAAAAAAAGAGTGAAAAAAATGATGACCCAAGGATTAGAAAAAGAAGTTAAAAGTTTGTTTAAAAAGTATAATTCTAAATTGTCCCCATTTAACACAATCGGCTATCAGGAATGGAGGGATTATTTTCAAGGGAGAATATCTAAGTTTGAAGTTGAACAAAATATTGTTAAAAATACAATTGCTTACGCCAAAAGACAGATTACTTGGTTCAAAAAAGATAAAAATATAAAGTGGATAAAAAATCAGCAAGAAGCAGAAAAACAAATTAAAAAATTTTTAATAAATAATTAGGCTTTGCGCTATTGTTATTTTAATTTTTCTTTTAGAAGGTCAGCGGTTTTTTGGGGATTAGCCTTACCATGTGAGGCAGCCATAATTTGACCAATTAAAAATGAAAAACTATTTTCTTTTCCTTTTTTATAATCTTCCACTGCTTTCTTATTTTTAATAAGAACATCTTCAATAATTTTTTCAATTTCAGCATTTTCCGTAATTTGCGCTAACCCTTTTTCTTCAATAATTTGAGACGGATCACCATTGGTTTGATACATTTGAGCTAAAACAATTTTTGCAATTTTACTAGATATTGAACCGGAATAAATAAGACATATTAATTCCGCAAAATTTTCAGGAGTAATTTTTTCTTCTAAAATTTTAGAATCTTCCGGAATAGTAATATTTTCTGTTTTTAATAAAGATTGAAAATCAGTAATCATATAATTAGAACACAACTTAACTAAATCTTGAAAATTTTTTTCATTAACATCTTCACGGCTTGTGTCATTTTTCCAGCAGACTAATTCAGAAATTGTTTTTTCAAAATATTCAGCAAAACCGCGATTTTTTATATAAAATTCAATTTCTTGGTCATCTAAATTATATTCTTCCTTAAATCTTTTAGCTTTATGGTCTGGCAGTTCTGGCATTTGGCCTTCAATGGTCTTAATTTTTTCAATAGTAATATGAAGAGGGGGCAGGTCTGGTTCTGGAAAGTAGCGGTATTCGTAAGCATTTTCTTTATTTCGTTGTGAAAAAGTAATTTGTTTATCGTCATACCAGCCTCGCGTTTCTTGAACAATTGGCTCGCCTTTGTCTAATATCTGAGATTGTCTTTTAATTTCATATTCAATTGACCTTTCTACTGATTTAAATGAATTAAGGTTTTTTATTTCTACTTTAGTGCCTAAATTCTTATCACCCTCTTTATTTAAAGAGATATTAACCTCGCATCGCATCTGTCCTTTTTCCATATCAGCATTAGATACATCTAAATATTTTAAAATTAACTGTAAATCTTGACAAAATTTTTTAGCTTCTTCAGCGCTGTTAATATCTGGCTCAGTAACTAATTCTATTAAAGGGACACCGGCGCGATTAAAATCAACTAAAGTTGCTCCATCTGCTGTATGTAATAATTTTCCCGTATCTTCTTCCATATGAATCCGAGTAATCCCTATTTTCTTCTTTTGGGTATTATTTAACTTAATTTCTAAAAAGCCATTAGAACATAATGGTAAATCATATTGGGAAATTTGATAACCCTTAGGAAGGTCGGGGTAAAAATAATTTTTGCGGTCAAATTTTGATTCGCTCGCAATTTGGCAATGCAAAGCTAATCCTATCATAATAATTTTATTGATAGCTTCTTCGTTAATGACCGGTAAGGTTCCCGGATGTCCCATGCAAATTGGGCAGATATTGGTATTGGGCTTATCATCTAAAATATTACTTGCCTCATTAGGACAAGAACAAAACATTTTGGTTTTAGTTTTTGCCTCAAAATGTATTTCTAAGCCAATAGTGGTTTTATACATATTATCTTTTTAGTTGTTTCATAATTGTTACTCCATTGCTAGTTCCAACAATGTCTGCTCCAGCCTTAATCATCATTTCAGCATCAGCTAATGTTTTTATTTTTCCAGAAGCCTTAATTAATAGACCTGGAGCGTTTTGACGCATTATTTTAAGATGTTTTGCTTTTTCTTCTAATTCCCTATTTTCTAAAGGATCTTTTTCGGTAGCTGTTTTTACACAAATAGCTCCTGCCTTTTTAACAATTTGAGAAACTTGCGCAATTTCTTCGTCAGTTAAATAACCGCTGCCAATAATTACTTTGGTATTTTGCAATTTGCAAATAGCCTGAAGATCCTTTTCAATTTTATTCCAACGCTCATGCTTAATATCAGGTATATTAGCTACAACATCTAATTCATCTGCGCCATCAGCTACTGCTTTTTTAGCAATAGCAAGGCGTTTTTTAGAGTCGGAATCTCCAATTGGGTCGTCAATTAAAACGACAACCTTTACCCCGCTTCCTTTAAGAATTTGAGCAGCTGTTTTTACCCATTGTGGACGGATACAAACACCCCTAAATTGATATTGAATAGCTTCTTTGCAGGTTTTAATAATATCTTCTTTTTTAGCTTTTGGATTAATATTAGTGTGATCAATATATTGATTAATTTTTTTTGTTGCCATATTTTTATAAATTAAATTTTTTATATAAAATTTTTATAATTTGTTCATTAACTATTTGAGGCGAAGTTTCTCCGTCAATTATTTCCCAATCGCAATAAATTTTTTCTATAGCCATTTTTTCATATATTTTTGCTAATGATTTTTGAAATTCTAAATTTTCTTCGTGCCGGTCTAATTTTTCTCCTTTTTCTTTAATTTTTCTTGCTAATGATGTTTCAGCAGAAATTTTAATCAAAATACATAAATCTGGTCGAGGAGCCTCCATTAAATTTATAAGATTTAAAATTTTTTCTTGAGGCGTACCCTTCAAAGATTGATATACTAAAGTAGAAGTCAAATACCGGTCGGCTATTATTATTTTATCATTTTTAAGGCAATTTTGTAAATATTCTTTATCCTTTATATGGTCGGCAATATATAATAATAATTCAGCGCTTAAATTAAGGTCTAATTTTTTATATAAATAATTATGAATTAAATCTCCAATTGGTTTACCATAATCAGGATATTTTTTATTTATTACTGATAATCCTTTTTGAATAAAAAAATCAGACAATAATTTTGTCTGTATGCCCTTACCGCAACCATCAATGCCATCTAAAACTATAAATTTTCCATTGAGGGCTGACATTTTAATTTAATTAAATTTTTAATTAGTTTCTAATTTACTTTCTTGAGGGCTTTGCGCTCCTATATATTTAGCATTTTTCTTTTTATAATATGGATTAGTGGTCGGCGAAGATAACATTTCAAATACTAATTGGCAAATTCTAGTTTGAGGATACAAAAGAATGGGAATCATTCCGATATTTTCCATTTCTAAAACTATTTTTCCCTTAAAGCCTGGGTCAATATGTCCAGCAGTAGAATGGATAACAATGCCTAGTCTTCCCAAACTTGACCGTCCGTCAATACGCGCAGCAATATCATCTGGTAAAAAAATTTCTTCTAAGGTGCTGCTTAAAACAAATTCGCCGGGTTGGAAAACAAAGGGTTCATTTTCAGACACCTTAATTAAGTGGGTAATATTGCTAAAAGTTTCTGGCTTGCGCGTATCAATATAAGGGTTTTTAGTGTGTTCAAAAATCATAAATTCGTCACCCAGTCGCAAGTCTAAAGACGCCGAACCAACTTGCTCCTCTATATTTGGAGCAGGTGTAATTTGAATCTTGTTTTCGGCAAGAAACTTTTTTATTTCTCGGTCTGAAAGTATCATTTTTATTAAAATTTTAGCAGATATTAATCAACAATATCAACACCCAAAGATTTAGCTGTGCCGCTTATAATTTTAACAGCTGCATTTAAGTCAGTTGTATTAAGGTCAGACATTTTTTGTTTAGCAATTTCTTCTAATTGCGCGCGAGTAATTTTACCAACCTTTTTTTTATTAGGCATACCAGAGCCTTTTTCTAAACCAATTGCTTTTTTAATTAATTGGCCAGCTGGGGGCTGATGAAGTTTAAAAGTATAAGATTTATCAGTATAAACTGTAATATCTACAGGAATCTTGAAATCACCCATATCTTTAGTGGCATCATTGAAAGCTTTGCAAAATTCAGCAATATTTACTTGCTGAGAAGCTAACGCTGGACCAACTGGCGGAGCAGGATTTGCTTTACCGGCTTGGATATGAAGTTTAATGATTGTTTTTATTTCTTTTGCCATAAAATTATAAATTAAAATTTGGTTAACTTATTTTTTTAACTTGAAGAGAATCTAACTCAAGCGGAGTGTCTCTCCCAAACATATTTATCATTACTTTTACTTTCCCTTTTTCATTATCCGTTCCAGCAATTTTTCCTTCCGAATCTTTAAAGGGTCCATCAGTAATTTTAACTAAATCTCCTTTCTTAAAATCAATAGTATATTTTGGTTCTTCTACTGCTATTTTCTTTTTAAGAAATTCTATCTCTTTTACAGAAACTGGCAATGGAATTGTGCCCGAGCCAACAAATCCGGTAACATTAGGAGTATTTCTTACTACATACCAAGAATCGTCTGTAACAATCATTTCTACAAGTACATAACCTGGGTAAATTTTTTCTTCAATGGTTTTCTTTTTGCCATTTCTAATTTTTATTTTTTTTTCTTTGGGAACAAGAACATTAAAAATTTTGTCTTCCATACCCAAAGACTCTACTCGTTGAAGTAGATTTTTTGCGACAGCGTCTTCATAACCAGAATAAGTATGTAAGACATACCATCGTCTTTCAGTTGAAGTTTGTTGTTTGGCCATAATAAACTTTTATCTATTAAATACAAACCTATCTAAAAGTCGCTGCAATCCAAAATCAAAGAAACCTAAAAATAATGCCAAAATCAATATCATTATTATTACTGTAATAGTATAACGAATTGTTTCTTGCTTAGTTGGCCAAGTTATTTTTTTAATTTCCGCGCCAACTCCGCTAAAAAAATTTATAATAGGATTTGTAGATTTCATAGTGATAGAATAACAAAATAAAACAAAAAAGTCAATTGCAAAAATATTATCTAAATATCAAGATTTTTAACGGATTTAGCCGAAGCTTGAATAAATCTTTTCCTCGGCAAAACCTCTTTTCCCATCAGCATATCAAAAGTTTTATCAGCTTCAATAACGTCTTCTATGCTTACTCTTAATAAAATTCTATTTTCCGGATTCATAGTAGTTTCCCAAAGTTGTTCCGGATTCATTTCACCCAAACCTTTGTATCTTTGGATATTGGCTTTCAAACGATTATCTTTTAAGTTAGCTAATATTTTTTCTTTTTCATCATCTGAATAGGCATAATAAAATTCTTTGCCAATCGTTATTTTATATAAGGGAGGCTGAGCTAAATAGACATATCCTTTTTCAATTAATGGTCGGAAGTGCCTATAAAACAAAGTCATTAAAAGAGTGCGAATATGATTGCCATCACTATCAGCATCGCACATAATAATAATACGATGATAGCGTAGTTTCTCTAAATTAAAATCATCAGCAATGGCGGTTCCCAGAGCAATAATTAACGCCTTAACTTCTTCTGAGGCAAGCATTTTGTCTAAACGAACCCTTTCAACATTTAAAATTTTACCTTTTAAGGGAAGAATGGCTTGAAAACGGCGATTACGAGCTTGGCGGCTAGAACCCCCAGCTGATTCTCCTTCTACAATATAAATTTCTGATTCTTCAGGGTTACGACTTGTACAATCAGCTAATTTACCGGGTAGAGATAATCCATCTAAAACTCCTTTGCGTAAGACAGTTTCTTTAGCGGCTTTAGCGGCTTTTCTTGCCTTGTAAGAAAGAACTGCTTTTTCTATGATAATTTTCATATCTTGGGGATATTTTTCTAAATAATCTGCCAATCCATCTCCAACAATCGCCTCTACAACTGGACGAACTTCCGGGTTTCCCAATTTAGATTTAGTTTGCCCCTCAAATTGAGGTTCGCGAATTTTAACTGATACCACAGCAGTAAGACCTTCGCGGATATCGTCGCCCGATAAATTAGGGTCAGATTCCTTCAAAAAATTATTTTTTCGTGCGTAATCATTAATTACGCGAGTAAGGGCGGCACGAAGACCGGTTAAATGAGTTCCTCCTTCGGGAGTAAAAATATTATTTGTAAAACTTTCTTCATAAATTTCATATTCATCTGTATATAAAAAAGCAGCCTCTACTTTTATATTGTCTTTCTCTCCAGAAACATAAAAAGGATTTGGATGAATTTGGGTATTGTGTCTCACTAAATATTTTAAGTATGATTTAATTCCTCCCTCAAAATAAAAATGATATTCAAAAGGATTATTTTTGTCGCGCTCATCATAAAAATCAATATGAATTCCTTTAGTTAAATAGGCCTGCTGTCGTAAGTGATTTAATATTTTTTTAGAGTCAAAAATAATTTCATCAAAAATTTCGTAATCGGGCTTAAAAATTATAGTAGTGCCTGTTTTTTTACATTCTCCTATTTTTTTAACAGCGGCTTTTGGTTTGCCTCGTTTATATTCTTGAACATATTTTTTCCCATCTCGGCAAACTTCAGCACGCATATCTTCAGATAAAGCGCAAACCACTGAAACACCTACTCCATGTAAACCTCCTGAAATTTTATAAGCATCACCGCCAAATTTTCCACCCGCATGGAGGGTTGTCATAATGGTTTCCAAAGCAGATTTTTTGGTTTTCTCATGAATATCAACTGGAATTCCTCGGCCATTATCTGTTACCATAACATAATTATCTGGTAATAAAAAAACCTCTATTTTATCGCAATATCCACCCAACGCCTCATCTAATGAGTTATCAACCACCTCATAAATTAAATGATGCAAACCTTGTGTTCCGGTAGATCCAATATACATTCCCGGCCTTTTTCTAACCGGCTCTAATCCTTCTAAAACATATATATCTTTAGCGCTGTATGATGATTGTGTTTTTTTCTTTTTTTCTTTAGTCATTGTATAATATTAATTATTAAAAATTATATTTTGTTTTGTTAATTATCTCGGTTGCCAATTGAATGATTTAATCAATTTACTTAAAACTTCATTTTGTAAACGGTCAATGCTTTTTGAATCTAAAGTTTTTTCGTTAGATTGGTAAACAATATGTATAGAAACGCTTTTTTGATTTTCTGGAACATTCTTGCCTTGATAAACATCGTAAATTTCGGCTGACTTAATAAATTGTTTGTCAACGCTCAAAATTGCTTGAACAATTTTTTCTAATTGAGTATCTTTAGATATTAAACCAGAAATATCTCTTCGGGCGGGTGGATGAAACGAGATGGGTATAAATATTTTTTCTTTTGTACAAAATTGTTGAACTTTTTCAAAATTAATATTAAAACCAAAAAGTTTTTCTTTAATATTAATTTGGTCTAAAATATAATCCGAAACTTGTCCAAAAGAACCTATTTTTTTACCTTTTACAAAAATAGCCAAAGCATTTTCATTAGCTTGATTTTCTTTTTCAAAATCAATTTTATAAATTCCTAATTCATTAAAAAGATGGTTTAATTCTCCCCTTAGTGTAGTAAAAATTTTTTGTGAAGATTTTTGTGTATCGGCAACCACCCCAGCCAATTTAGTTAGCTCTTTTTTTTCTTTTAAGTCTTGAATAAAAACTTTATTTAATTCAAAAATTTTAAAATTTGAATAGGTTTTTAAATTTTCTTTAGCATTGTTTATCAATTGCGGAATTAATTCTGGCCTTAAATATTTAAATTCATTACTTACTGGATTGGTAATTTCAATTGGATTAAGACCAAAAATATTTTTTTCTTTATCGCCTATAAAAGAATAATTATAAACTTCGGTATAACCTAATTCTTTGAGAATATCCTTTGTTTTATTTTGCCAGTAAATATCTTTATTTTTTGAGACGGGAGATAAATGACCGCAAGGTAATTCAGGTTTAATTTTTTCATAACCATAAACACGGCCGATTTCTTCAATTAAATTTTCAGGAAGCAAAATATCTTGACGATAAGTTGGGACTTCTACGGTAATAGCGCCTTCATTTTTTTTAATAATTTTAATACTAAGCCGTTTAAGAATGGAAACAACCTCTGTTGATTTTATTTCAATTCCTAAAATTTTAGTTAATTCACTAAAAAGAAGGGTTATTTTTTTAGGAAAAACCTTATTAGGATATATATCAATAATTCCTTCGGCTATTTTTGCCTTACAATCAGCTTGAATTAGCTGCGCAGCGCGATTGATGGCTATTTCTGTTAAATTAGGGTCTAAATTTTGTTCAAAACGGATAGAGGCATCGGTTCTCAAATTAATTTTACGCGCTGTCTGGCTAATAAGTTTAGCGTTGAAATTGGCTGATTCTAAAACAACTGTTTTGGTAGTATTATTGATTTCCGCGTCTTTTCCTCCCTTAATTCCAGCAATAGCTAATGGCTTTTTAGCGTCCGCAATTATTAAAATTTTATCATTTAAACTATAAGTTAAATTAGAAAGAGTGGTAATTTTTTCATTTTGATTAGCATAGCGGACAATTATTTTTTTTCCTTCAATATTTTGATAATCAAACGCATGAAGCGGTTGTCCAAATTCAAGCATTACATAATTAGCAATATCAACTACATTATTTATAGGAGTTAATCCGCAAGCAATTAATCGTTCCTGGATATATTTAGAAGATGGTTTAATTTGAACATTATCTAAAATTCTAGCCGTATATCTAAGACAGGTATTTTTATCTTTTATTTCTACTTTTAAGTAATCTTTTGCTTTATTTTTTTTGTTTTCTTTCAGGGTTATTTTTGGAAAAATAATTTTTTTATCTAATATAGCTGCGCATTCTTTAGCAATGCCTAAATGGCACAAACAATCACCTGCTCGGTCTGGCAAAACATCAATTCCTAAAATAAAATCATTACCTTTTTTAGTTAAGGTTTCATTTTCAAAACAATGCATAGTTAAAATTTCTGCCAAATTTTTTGGTTTTGGCAATGGTTTATTAAAATAAGTTCTAAGCCAATTATATGATATATTCATAAAATTAAAATTGTTTCAAAAATTTAAGATTGCCGCTATGAAACCAGCGGATATCGTCAATTTTATATTTCATCATTGTCAAACGGTCAATACTCATTCCAAAAGCAAATCCTTTATATTTTTGAGGGTCTAATCCCCCATTTTTTATAACATTTGGGTGCACCATTCCTGAACCTAAAATTTCAACCCACCCGCTATGTTTGCAAGCTGCGCAGCCTTTTCCATTACAGATTAAACAGGTCATATCAATTTCAAAACTTGGCTCAGTAAAAGGAAAATAACTTGGCCTTAAACGAAT